>JAJUGM010000012.1 GCA_029268165.1 Bacteroidota bacterium | reverse complement strand
GGGCTTGTTTTTCAATTATTTCTGCTTCTTTAAGGATATTGTTGGCAGTATCCTGGTTATCAAGACTTCTGGCATCTATTTTTACATTCAGCAAGGCTCCTCTGATTGCAGCACAGGCACATAAAGCACCAACGCCGGCATCAGTAACTGAATTAGGATTTCCCTGTTCGGCCATGGATTTAATTAAATCAAATGCTTCATAAGCTTTTTTCATAACCCTGAACGGTATTTCTGTGGCATGAAGTGTTGCTTCCTGGATGGCCGCTTTCCTTTTCAGCTGGTCTGTTTCGGTTTCCCTGGGCATTCCAAAAGCTTCCATCAGTTTGTTAAAAGCCTGCGTGTCTTCATCAACAAGTGAAATCAACTCACGTTGAATGGCCATTCCTTTTTCAGCCCAGTCTGAAAACTCCTTCCATCGGTTATCCCATCCTGCTTTATGTGCTGATATATTAGCAACCATAGATGCCAGTGAGGCTCCGAGTGCACCAATATAAGCCGACACAGAACCTCCGCCCGGCGCAGGCGACTCTGATGCGGTTTCATCAGCAAATGCGGCAATAGTTAAGTCAGGCAAGCTTTTTTTATTTTCATCCCGAAGGATATATTCAATTATCTTCTTTTCGGGGTGAAAAGGGGCCAGGTCGTCAAGTCCAAGAGACTTTACTGCAATTTTAATGATTTCTTTTTCTGGAATACCTGTTGAACGGTTTTGTTTGTGTAAAAAATATTTACCTGCTTCAAGCATGGCATTTAAAGGTATAACCCCTATCAGTTCCGAACCGGTAACACGCAGCCCTCTTTTCCGGGCCTGTTCACATGCAGTATCGAACACAATATGCAGGGGTGTAACAGTAATGTCAGTAATATTAACCGATACCTGCGCAATTCCATATTCTTCTATGTACCAGCCTATGGCTTTCACTGCTTTCAACAGACCGGGTTCGTATAAGGGTTCGCCATTTTCGTCTTTTATAATTCTGCCATTTATCGGATCGCCTTCGCGCTTTACCCTTCCTTTTTCCCTGATATCAAATGCTACGGCATTGGCACGCCTAACCGATGTAGTATTCAGGTTGATATTATAAGCAATTAAAAAATTACGGGCACCCACAGCAGTAGCTCCGGTATGTGCAACAGATTCATCCCATTGAGCAGGCCCGAAATCGGGTTTCCATCCGGGTGAAGCCATTTTCCTGGCCAGTCCTTCATATTCGCCTTTCCGGCAATCAGCCAGGTTACTGCGACTTTTGTCAAAGGCTGCAAACTCGTAACAATACACCGGGATATGCAACTCTTCACCAATGCGTTGTGCCAGTTTACGTGCATAATCAGCAACTTCCTCCATGGTAATGCCTGCTACAGGCACAAGCGGACAAACATCAGTGGCTCCGAAACGGGGATGCGTTCCCTGGTGGCTTCGCATATCAATCAGTTCGGCAGCCTTTTTTGTTGCTCTGAACGCGGCTTCGCAAACTTCAACAGGAGTGCCGACAAATGTAACAACAGTACGATTCGTACTTTTCCCCAGATCTACATCCAGAAGCTTTACTCCTTCTACTGATTCAATTTCAGCAGTGATCTGGCGGATAACTTGCATGTTGCGCCCTTCACTGAAATTGGGCACACATTCAATAAGTTGTTTCATTTTAATATGGTATTATACTGCATATTTACAAATATTCCTGTATTCTTCCGCTGATTTGTTTCAGTGAAATTTCCGCAAGTTTAGCCTGATACTGGGCAGTAAGCAGACGGTCTTCGGCATCAAGGTACATTCGCTCTATCTCACGCATTTCAATACCTGAAAGATTTCCTATTCTGAACCGCTCCATAGCTATGTCAAAATTGTCATGTGCTATGCTGAGGTTCTGTTTTTCAAGTTCCAGCAGCTTCAACGAATGCTGATAAATGATATAAACTTCATTTAATGTTGCCATTACATCCTGTTCAAGATTTTCATAATTCAGTCTTGCATTTTCAATCTCAATTCTTGCATTTTTTCTTTGCCTGTGTATATCAAAGCCATTAAATATAGGCAAGGTTAATGTTGCACCGTAATTCCAGCCTTTCTGGTTATTTTCCAGTAAGATTCCTGCCTGTGCTTCACTACGTGTGAACGTGTATCCGCCGTTCAGGCTAATTACAGGATACATGCGCGCATTAATCAGTTTCATGTCAAGGGCTGAGAGTGATTGCTTTTGTTTTGCTACCAGTAAACTTGAATTATTATTAAGTGTTTGATTGATAAGATCTTCAAAAAGTATGCTGTAATCAACCACAATAGAGTCTTTCACCGTCAGCATGGTATCGGGACTTAAGGCCAGCATGCGGTTGAGCTGAATACGCGAATTCTTGAGTGACTGAATTTGCTGCAGATACAACGATGAATCGGTGTGATATTCAACCAGTGCCTGCTGAAAATCGAGTTTTGAAACATACCCGATGCGGTATTTCTCTTCAGTAATACGCAGACGTTCTTTTGAAAGCTCCATCACATAATTCAAGGTTTTAAGGCGTTTTTGCTGTCTCAGGTAATTATAGTAAGCCGTTCCTATTGTACTAATCAGATCTTCAACAGCCAGGCGTGTGGTTAACTTGCCCATTTCAAGAATTTCGTTCAGCTTTTTATATTCCACGAACATACCAAAACCGTCAAAAATTGTCCATTCCAGAGCGATGCTTGCATTAAGCGAATTTGACCTGGCATTGTTGCGTTTCTGTTCTTCTCCGGAAAACCTTATCTGGCGTGAATCAATTATTGCATAATTCATGGTGCTTCTGCCGTTGAGATCAGGTAACATATTCATCAGGCCAAACGTATAATTATTATGGGCTATTTTTTCCTGGTTTCTCACTATTTTCATATTGTAGTTCTGCTCAAGCCCTATCGCTATGCAGCTGCTGAAGCTGAGTGAATCCTGGCAGGTAGCGTTGCGTGTAATCATTAAATTCTGCAATAGGATGAATGCCGTCAAATAATTATAAATCTTCTTTTTTATCATCATTTTCCTTATTTTCAGCAAGCAGTTCAACATTAGAAGCTATTTTCGACCGTTCTGACAGATATGTGTACATAGCCGGTACTATATAAAGAGTAAGAAATGTTGAGAATATAAGACCTCCCACTACAGCAATACCCATTGATATGCGGCTTTCTGAGCCGGCACCAAGGGCGAGGGCAATGGGCAGTGTTCCCAGAATGGTTGATAAGCTGGTCATTAAAATAGGTCTGAAACGGGCAGCCGCTGCAAACACAATTGCATCATGTTTTTTCATGCCCATTGCTTTTCGCTGGTTGGCGAATTCCACCATCAGAATTCCGTTTTTTGCAACCAGGCCTATTAACATGATAATACCTATCTGGCTGAAGATATTCATGGTTTGATTAAAATACCAGAGAAATATTAATGCGCCGCAGAGGGCAAGCGGAACTGTGAACATGATAATAAGCGGGTCACGGAAGCTTTCAAACTGAGCTGCCAGCACAAGGTATATCAAAACCAACGCCAGGATAAAAGCAAAGGCAAGGCTGGAAGAGCTTTCAGCAAAGTCTTTTGAATCACCCGCCAGTGCTGTGGAATATGTTTCATCGAGTACACGGCCTGCAATGCGGTCCATTTCCCTAATGCCCTGGCCTATCGTATAGCCTTTAGCCAGGCCGGCTGAAATGGTTGCCGATAAAAAGCGGTTGTAATGGTAAAGTTGTGGCGGGCTGCTCTCTTCCTTAAGCGCTACCAGGTTATCAAGCTGAATCATCTGGCCTTTATTGTTTCTGACATAAATTGATTTCAGATCAACAGGTGCATTGCGGTCAGGCCTGTCAAACTGCCCTATTACCTGATATTGCCTGCCGTTCATAACAAAATAACCAAATCTTGTTCCGCTTAAGGCAAGCTGAAGTGTCTGGCCTATATTATAGGTTGATACACCAAGTAATATAGCTTTTTCACGATTGATTTCCACTCTTATTTCAGGTTTGGTAAATTTCAGGTCAACATCAACAACCTGAAAAATTTTGCTTTCAGATGCCTCAGCGAGGAAGCGGGGTAATACCGCTTTAAGTTTATCAATATCCTGTGCCTGAATAACATACTGCACCGGAAGACCGCTTCTGCGGCTTCCGAATGTTTGTTGCTGAACCACATAAGAACGGGCACCGGTAAGATTTTTAACTGATTTTGAAAGCGCTTCAGCTATTTCCTGTTGCGAGCGTTCCCGGTTGCTTTTATCTTTCAGTATTATGCGTAAAAATCCGGTGTTTGTAATTCCCGTGCCCCCTGGTGATACAATTGACATAATGCCTTCTGATTCAGGGATTTCTTCTTTAACAAGGTTATACAGTTCATCCATATATCGCTGCATATATTCGAAGGTAGCTCCTTCTGGCGCTGTAGCATTAACCCTCAGGTTGGAACGGTCTTCAACAGGTGCCATTTCAGCAGGTAAAGTGCGCCAGAGAAAAACGATCAATACAACCATCACAGCAACTATAATTATAGCTATCCATCTTTTTTTGACAAAATTTTTCAGCGACTGCTCGTAAAACGATATCAGACGGTTAAAAAACGGTTCGGTTTTATTATATAACCAGTTTTCGGAATGATGTGCTTTCAGTATTTTTGTTGACAGCATGGGTGTTAATGTGAGTGCAACGAACGACGATATAATTACTGCACCTGATATCACAAAGGAAAATTCCCTGAATAATCGGCCTGTGGCTCCTTGCAGAAAGACTATCGGGGTAAATACTGCCACAAGCGTTATCGTAGTGGCAATGATGGCAAAAAATATTTCGGATGAGCCTTTTAATCCTGCATCAACAGGAGACATGCCTCTTTCTATTTTAACATATATATTTTCAAGCACAATGATGGCGTCGTCAACTACAAGACCGATGGAAAGAACCACACCAAGCAGTGTAAGTACGTTAATGGTATAATTAAGAATATAAAGGATGAAAAAAGCGCCGATAAGCGAAACTGGTATAGCCAAGACAGGTATAAGTGTTGAACGCCATTCTCTTAAGAATATAAATATAATTAGTACTACGAGGAAAAAGGCCATAAAAATGGTTTCTCTTACTTCTTTAACCGATTTCCTGATGTATGTGGTATTGTCAAATCCAACAGAGGTGATGATATCGTCAGGCAGGTCTTTTTTTATTTGTTCCAGCCGTTTATACACCTCATCAGTTATTTCAATATGATTTGAGCCAGGCTGTGGCACAACTGCAGTACCTACTGTAGGAATCCCGTCAAAGAGCATGGCAGTGCGCAGGTTTTCGGGGCCTAATTCGGCATAACCGATATCACTGAACCGGATGATTTTTTCACCTTCCTGTTTGATGATAAGATTGTTAAAATCGGCCGGGGTAACCAGCCTTCCCAGTGTACGGACAGTGAGTTCAGTTGTATTGCCTTCAATACGCCCTGAAGGAAGTTCAATATTCTCACGGGCTAATGCATCACGCACGTCAGCAGGTGTGAGCTGATAACCCGCCAGTTTGGCGGGGTTCATCCAGAGTCGCATTGCAGGGCGTTTGCTCCCCCACACAGTAACAGCACTGACTCCCGGAATAGTTTGTAACCTTTCTATGAAAACGTTTTCGGCAATATCAGAAAGCTCAAGCAACGACCTTCTGTTACTAAGAACATTAATCATGATAATAGGCTCAGCATCAGCATCAGCTTTCTGAATAACGGGAGGTTCGGCATCGCTTGGCAATAAGCCTCTTGCACCGGCCACCTTATCGCGCACATCATTTGCAGCTGTTTCAAGATCAATATTTAAATCGAACTCAATAGTTATTCTGCTTGCCCCGTCTCTTGAAACACTCATTATTGATCTTATGCCGGCAATACCGTTTACTGCCTGTTCAAGTGGTTCGGTTATCTGTGTTTCAATAATATCGGCGCTTGCCCCCGCATAGCTTGTGAAAACATTTACAATAGGCCTGTCAACATTCGGAAATTCACGTACACCAAGGTAAGTCATTCCGATAGCGCCAAAAATAACAATGACAATATTCATTACTATTGTCAGTACCGGCCTTCTTATGCTTAATGATGAAATACTCATGATTCAGTTCATTGGTAATCTGTACTGTCAACAGCGATGATGTTAACGGGCATACCCGCACGCAGCTGCATGATTCCGCTTACTATCACTGTGTCGCCTGCTTTAATTCCCTTTGTAACTTCAACAAATTCCGGAGTACGTAAACCAATAGTTACCTTAGTATCTGCAGCCTTCCCGTTGTTAATGACAAACACTTTTTCGCTTCCCAGTTCGGGTATAATTGCTTCGGTGGGCAGCTTTATGGCATCTTTCTTTTCACGGATGATTAATTGCACGGTAACATATCTTCCGGGTTGTAACTGCATTTGTTCATTAGGAAATAAAGCCCTGAGTGTAATGGTTCTGGTTGCCGCATCTATTATTGGCTCAACAGCATACACGCTTGCGCGGTATTCTTCAGGCGAGCCTTCAATTCGAAAACTTAGTATATTTCCTACTTTCACATTACCTGCATACCGTTCGGGAATAGAAAATTCGACTTTCAGCGGCCTGATTTTAATAAGCCTGGCAACACGCATACCGGGATTAACATAGGCACCCTCACTCAGGTAACGCAGACCGATGATACCATCAAAGGGAGCCCTGATTTCTGTTTTAGCAATATTGACAAGAATGATTTTTATTTCAGCCTCATTGCTCTGCAGATCTGTAATAAGCTGGTCATACGATTCGCGGCTTATAGCCTCACGCTCAAGTAATATTTTCTGCCGGTTGGCTTTTTCCTGAAGCAGGTTATTCTGTAAATTCAGCTTTTTTAATTGAGCCTGCAAATCATCATCATTCAGTTTGGCTAACAACTGACCCTGGCTAACCCTGGTTCCTTCGGTGAAATATATTTCCTTAATTTTTCCCTGCGTTTCAAATGTGAGATCCACCTGTTCATCGGCTATTAAAGTACCTGTTGCCTTAATGACTTCCTGTAAGTCCGAAGGCCTGGCAACCAAGACTTTAACCCTTACAGCCTGTATCTTTCCCTCAGATAAAACGCCTTTTGACTTTCCTTCCCTGAATAATTTTATCTTAGGCCAGAAAATGATTACTAATAAAATCACAACCACCCCTATCCAGCTGACAATCTTCAAAAATTTTCTCATTGCATAATTGTTTGAAATTGCTTTTACCAATTTGCTAAATTAGCAAAAACCATTGAGTGTTAAAATTTGAAAAAAATATCATTCTGTATTTGCGACAATTAAATTTTTATATATTTAGCTAAAGTTTATCATAAAAATTGGGAACTTTTTCATCAACGGAAGAACGCGAACTTATTGTGAGGCTTATAGCAAGTGATGAAGCCGCTTTTGAGAAAATTTATTTCAGGTATGTGCAGAAAGCCTATGGGTTTGCCTACCATTATCTCAAAAACGCTTCTGAGGCTGAAGAAGTTGTTCAGGAAGTCTTTACGAAAATTTGGGAAAACAGGCATAATATCAATCCTGATATGTCATTCAACGGTTATTTGTTAACTTCAGTGAAAAATGCAGTTTTTAATGAAAACCGTAAAAAGATGTACCACCGTACTTATGTCAGTGAAGTGCTTCAATATCTTCAGACTCATGTGAAAAATACAGAAGAAACAATCACTTATGAAGATATTGAAAGAATCATCAATAAAACAATTGAGCAGATGCCTCCCAAGAGGCAGGAGATTTTTCGGCTATGCCGCATGGAAGGCATGAGCCATAAAATGATTTCAGAAACACTGGGCATTGCTGAAAAAACAATTGAAACACACATAAGGCTCGCCCTGAAAGATTTGAGGGCAAAACTGTCACCAATAATTGATAAAATATTATAAACCGAGAACAATTTTATAGTCTGATATGAAAAACCAAGCTAAAAGAGATTTTACAATATCAAAAGAAAAACGATTACTCTTTAACCTGCTGATAACAGTCATCCCGGTTTTGTTTTTCATTTTTATTGAATTACTCCTGAGGGTTTTTAATTATGGTGATAATTTTCATTTGTTTATCAATCATCCGGATGAGATGTATTCTCAGTACAGGGTTGTTAACCCCGACATAGGTAAAAAATATTTTCAGCGTTTTGAATATACCGCACCTGCAAAGGATATTTTTCTAAAGAAGAAGCCTGATAACTGCTTCAGGATATTTGTTATGGGAAGCTCTACTGTAGTGGGATTTCCCTACGAAGATAACCTGATGTTTTCCAGAATACTTCAGGAGAGGCTTCAGGATGCCTATCCTGATAAGAAATTTGAGGTGGTTAATACGGCCATCACAGCTATTAATACTTTCACACTGCTTGATTTTTTTCCACAGATACTAAGGGAAGAACCCGACGCCATTCTGATTTATGCAGGACATAATGAGTTTTATGGCGCATTTGGCGTTGGCTCAAAGGAAGCCGTTACCCATAACCGCGGACTTATACGTCTGCATCTTAAATTGATGAACCTGAAAGTATATCAGGCAATCAGAAACATGGTAGGTACCCTGGCTAAAGCACGCGACAAATCTCCGGCTGAAAAGAGAGGAACGCTGATGTCCCGCATTGTCAGCAAGGCCGATATAGTATATAACAGCAAGGATTATCAGAAAGGCATAAAATATTTTGAGCTCAATGTAAGTTCAATGCTGAAGAAAGCAAAAGGAAAAAATGTTCCCGTTTTTATCAGCGATCTGGTAAGTAATATAAAAGATTTGCCTCCTTTTAAGTCAATTGAAACAAAAGAATACAAACCAGCTGATTATTATTTCAATCTTGGGAAAAATGCTGAAAAACAGGGCGATTATGGCAAAGCTTATGAATACTATACACTGGCACGCGATTATGATTGTATTCGTTTCAGGGCATCCAGCGATATAAACAGTATTGTCCGCAGGCTGGCCAATGAATATAAGGCCCATTTTGTACCCACACTTGCTCTTTTTGAAGCTGTTTCGCCCAACAGGCTGATTGGCTATAATTTGTTAACAGAGCATGTCCATCCCAATGTTAACGGACAGTTTTTACTTGCTGATGCTTTTTATCAGAAAATGGTAGTTGATGGCATCATTGAATCTCATGTAAATGAATATACCGTTGAACCTCCAGAATATTATTTAATTAATTACGGATACACTGAAGTGGACAGGCTTATTGGCTATCACCGTATAACCAATCTTTCGTATCACTGGCCATTCCGTGATGACACAAAGGAATACATTGACTATCGTTTAATTTACCAGCCCGTCTCGTATATTGATTCTCTTGCCTTCTTTGTTATGGCGCGTAAAGGTTTTAATGGTGCGGATGCTCATCTGAAACTTGCAGAGTATTATGCCAACCGGCACGATTATTATAATGCTTTCCGTGAGTACAATGCACTTGTTAAAATAAATCCGTACTGGGCCGAATATTACCGCAGAGCTGCTGATTACCTTATCAACATTAATGATTTGCCACTGGCATTAAAGTATTTCAATCAGTCGCTTATTTACGAGAAATCATTTTATGCCTTTTTCAGGGCAGGTGAAATTTACCTGATTAAAAATGACCTGAAAAATGCCATTAAATATTTCTCAGAGGCATTGGAATTAAATGATAAAATGAGGATCAGAGTACTTACCAAGCTTTATGTTGCTTATGTTTACGACAATGATGAGGCCAATGCTGCGAAAACACTTGAGCTTCTGAAAGATACTGATCCCGGTATTAACGTCCCGGTTCCTCCGCGCCAATATACCTACATAAATTTCATACCGCAACAAACGGTTCCGTACATTGAAAATGCAAGAGATTTGATTGCCAGATCAGATTTTGCGGCTGCAATTAAAATACTTAATGAATCCCTTAAGATAAAAGATTCGCATATCACAAACCGTATGCTGGGCGAGTTGTATTACAGAAACAAGGATGCTGTCACGGCTCTTTTTCATTTAAAAAAGGTATATGAAGAATTCAGGTTTGACCCCCGGTTTCTGCATTTAATGATCATTGCCTATCTGGCTAATGACCAGAAAACAGAAGCCTATAAATGCCTTGAAGAGCTTGGAGCTCTTGATCCGATGTATCCCGGATTGGGCAAGCTGAAATCGTATTTTAGCAATAATCCGCATCAATAAACATTATTTATAATTAAGGTGAGAATACTTGGCATATCGGCGTTTTATCATGATGCAGCTGCGGCATTAATAAATGATGGTGAAATAAAAGCAGCGGCACAGGAAGAGCGTTTTACCCGCAAAAAACATGATGCTTCTTTTCCGCTCAATGCAATTCGCTTTTGCCTGAAAGATACAGCTACTTCAATTGACAGCCTTGATGCTTTAGTATTTTATGATAAACCAATGCTTAAATTTGAACGTTTGCTTGAAACATATTACGGTTTTGCCCCGCGCGGACTGGCCTCATTTGTCACATCCATTCCGGTATGGCTTAAGGAGAAAGTGTTTCTGAAAAAACTTATTTATGACAAACTCAAAGACATTGAACCTTATAATAAGAAGAAGTTAAAGCTGCTTTTTACCGAACATCATTTATCACACGCTGCCAGCGCCTATTATCCTTCAGGGTTCGACCATGCTGCCATTATTACCGTTGACGGGGTGGGCGAGTGGGCTACAGCTTCGCTGTCGGTAGGAGACAGGAACACTATAAAAATAATAAAAGAATTGCGATTCCCGCATTCTCTCGGTCTTTTATACTCGGCATTTACTTATTATCTTGGTTTCAGGGTAAACTCGGGTGAATACAAACTTATGGGACTTGCTCCATACGGTATTCCTGATTCTGATAATGTAAGAAAATACTATCAGCTGATAAAAGACCATCTGGTAGATATCAGGGAAGATGGTTCAATATGGCTTAATCAGCGATATTTTTCTTATTCAACCGGTCTGCGCATGGTTAATGACAAAAAATGGAAAAAATTGTTTGGCCTTGAGAGGCGTTTGCCTGAAACTGAAATTAAGCAACAGCACTGTGATATGGCTTATGCCATCCAGCAAATTACTGAAGAGATTATGAGGGCCATGGTAAGGCATGCCAAAGATATAACCGGAGCTGATGCATTATGTCTTGCAGGGGGTGTGGCGCTCAACTGTGTGGCTAACGGAAAAATTCTTCAGGATAACTTATTTAAAAAAATATATATTCAGCCTGCAGCCGGTGACGCAGGTGGTGCCATTGGCGCAGCCCTGGCAGCTTATCACATTTTTTTCGGAAAGCCTTACATCCCTTTAAATACTGATATGATGAAAGGATCATTTCTTGGGCCGGCTTATTCCAATAAAGAGGTTGAGCAAATGACATCAAAATACAACGCTTCATATTTGTTTTTTGATGATTATAATAAACTGGCCGAAAAAACAGCTCAGTTGATTGCTGAAGGTAAGGTGGTTGGATGGTTCCAGGGGCGTATGGAATTCGGGCCGAGGGCATTAGGCAACCGTAGCATACTTGGAGATGCACGGAATAAAGAAATGCAGAAAAAGCTAAACCTCAAAATTAAGTACCGAGAAAGTTTTCGTCCTTTCGCTCCTGCAGTCCTTGCCGAAGATAATTCAAACTATTTCAACCTGGACATCTCATCGCCCTATATGTTACTGGTAGCCGGCGTTAAGGAAAACATCCGCAAACCTCTTCCGGATAATTACTTTCAGTTGCCTCTGATGCAAAGACTATATGTTGAACGTAGCGAAATACCGGCTGTAACACATATTGATCTGTCAGCCCGCATACAAACCGTTCATAAAGAAACCAACCTACGTTTCTGGCTATTGTTACAGGCATTTAAAAAGTTAACAGGTTGCGGAATTTTGGTTAATACCAGTTTTAATGTTCGTGGCGAACCTATTGTTTGTAGTCCCGAAGATGCTTATCAATGCTTTATGCGCACGGAAATGGACTATCTGATTATTAATGATTTTTTATTTGACAAACAACAGCAACCTCAGTGGAAAGAAGAGAAAGACTGGAAGAAACTGTTTGTACTCGATTAACAAATAATTGTTAATTTTATGGTTTGTTAAATCTTATTTAAAACAATTACTTATATGGATTTCTTGAGAGATTTCTGGCATTACATGAAGGAAAGAAAAAAATGGTGGCTGATTCCGATTATTATTATTTTTATTTTGCTCGGATTGTTAATCGTTATTAGCAGCGGAAGCGCCATAGCCCCATTTATTTATACCCTTTTCTGATTTCTTTTCCGGCAACAACTGTTTTATGAAAAAGGAAAAAACACTCGAAGCCATGCTGGTTATCACCACCGGCATGTTATTGATTTATCTGATAAAACAACAGTCGGTATTTCTTTATCTGGCCATTGCTTTCGGATTAACCGGTATTTTTTTCAGGCCTTTGGCACTAATAATAGCAACCATTTGGTACAAACTGGGTGACTGGCTGGGTTTTATTGTTTCAAAGATAGTTCTTACCTTGGTTTTTTTCTTTTTTCTTTTTCCAATAGCCCTTCTTTACAGATTATTTAACAAAGATCCTTTGCGCCTGAAAAAACCCCGCCAGTCGAACTGGTCAGTACGTGAACATCTTTATACAGAAAATGATTTGAAAAATATTTGGTGAGGCCTGTTTTTTAGCCCTAATACGCTATCTGAAAATTTGTTGAACAATAATGAGTTGCAAATTGTTAGTAAGACAATTGCTTTGTCTATACTATGGCAAAGTGAAAAATATCATTATGAAATAGCTAAAATATTCCGGTTACTTAATATGTCTGGCATAGCAGAAATAAGGAACGAATACAGGCAATCGGCGCTGGATATTGACCATCTTGATGCCAGTCCTTTTAACCAGTTCAGGTTCTGGCTCAATGATGCTATACGTTCGCAACTGAGCGAACCTACTGCTATGACTCTGGCAACTGCGACACCTCAGGGCAGGCCATCGGCACGTATTGTTTTATTAAAAGATTTAGACAATACCGGTTTTACTTTTTTTACCAATTATAGGAGCAGGAAGGGCCTGCAGCTTGAACTGAACCCTTTTGCGGCTTTGACCTTTTTCTGGCCTGAGATTGAGCGACAGGTGAGGGTAGAAGGTAAAGTAGTAAAATTACCCCAGCATTTGTCTGACGAGTATTTTAATACAAGGCCCGAAGGAAGTAAAATTGGTGCCTGGGCATCACCGCAAAGCCAGAGAATTCCAAGCAGAGAGTACCTTGAAGGCTTGCAGAACAGTTATTTAGAACTTTTTAAAAACAGAAAAACTGAACGGCCAGAAAACTGGGGTGGTTACAAGCTGATTCCTGACCTTTTCGAATTCTGGCAGGGTCGTGAAAACAGGTTACATGATCGTTTTGAATATGTGCTAAACGGTAATTTATGGGAAATATACCGGTTGGCGCCATAAAATAATTAGTTAATTAACATGATACATAACTTGATATCCCCCCCTATTCCCTGACAAACCTGTAATTCAGGCCTGCTATATACTGGTTATAATCGCCATCCATTCCCTGAAAAGGAAACAGATTATAGTATGATATGAAAGACATGTCTAAATATAATCCGCGGATAAACTTTACTGGCAAATCGTACCCAAAGCCAATTCCTGCAAAGTACAAATTGTTTTCCCTGAAAGGTCTGTCTTCGGTAAAACAATTATAGTTGCCCCTGTTGATTGAAATTTCGGCAAAAAACCGGTGGTCGGTCCTTCTTAAGAAATTATACTGGGTAAACAGTCCGTAGATATTGTAATATTCTTTTGGCTCTGAGGTTTACCATTCATAAATGTTTAAAACCTGAATGCCTGAAAATATTCTTTTGCTTAATGTGATGCCAACATTAATGTTCCATGTCAACTCATTCTGGAATATTTTGGGCTGACTGTTGTTCCAGATATATGTCAATGATGTCCCTGCTATCATGGTATGTGCAAAATAACGCCTGTGTTGAGAAAATGCGGATTCCGCTGTTAAAATTATAATAAGTATAACGCAAATTAAGTAATTTTTAAGATGTATCTAACTCATAATTTATTAAGTATAACGCAACATATATCATTTTCTTATTTCAATTATCGTACTTTTTGTAATGTAGGGATATATTTCATCAATATCGTTGTTTTTCATTGAAATACAACCAAGTGTCCAGTTATATTTTATGTCAATCAGAAAATCCATTCCGCGAGGCACGCCATGAATTCCTACTTCGCCTCCGATTTGGGCATTGTAAGGTATTTTTCCGTTTATTTTAGCCTCATTATGCTTCTTCCATGATTTCTCATTAGGGTAGTTAAGCCAGATAAACTTTGTCCAGTCTTTGTGCGGATATTTTGAAATCATTGTGAATTTTCCTTCAGGTGTGCAATAATCGCCCTGCATAAGTTTATCATCAGAGGCATTTTTACCAAAAACAACCGGATATTCTTTTATAATAAGCGAACCGATGCGGAAATAAAGTTTATAATCCGACTTGTCAATGAGCACAGATAACCTGTTTTTGTCGAAATTTTTTATTCCGATAGTTTCTGCCAGGGTTAGTTTTTCATTCTCCTGTTTCTTTTCTTGTGCTTTACAGCCAATTAAAACAGAAATAAAAAGGGCATATTGAAGTACGAGCCTCATAGCATTGCCATTGATGCTTTAATTTACGATAAATAATACATATTTATTCTATCTGTAAATGTTTTATATGTTCTTCAAGCGATTTAATTTTAGCTTCGGCATCTGCTTTCTTTTTGTATTCTGTTTCAAGCACATTTTTAGGTGCATGGCTTACAAATTTCTCATTGTTCAGTTTTTTCAACACCGACTCAAGAAAGCCTTTCATATAAACCAGTTCTTTTTCAAGTTTTTTCAGTTCTTCATCATGATCGTGCAAACTGCCCAGAGGAATGTAAAATTCGCCGGATGTACCGATAAAGCTTGCTGCTCCTTCCAATTTTGCATGGACTGTTTTAATATCAGAAAGGTTGCATAGTTTGATGATAACCGGATTGTAAATATTTTTATAGGTAGCGGGTTTCACGCATAAAACAAGCTTTTCTTTCCTTGATATTTGTTTTTCGGTACGAGTATTTCGTATGAACGATACAATTTCCTTTACGGTTTCAAATTCGGCAATTTTATCTTTGTCGTATGGCTTAATCCCTGGCTTTTTTTCATTCATAATGCTTGTACCTGATGGCCTTTCATTAATAAGATGCCATATTTCTTCGGTAATAAACGGCATGAACGGGTGCAGTAGCTTCAGAAGTGTTTCAAAAATGTCAACTGTGGCATTAAGGCTATATGAGTCTATTGACTGCCCCGTATCGGGTTTGACAATTTCAAGGAACCACGATGAAAATTCATCCCAGAATAATTTGTAAATGGTCATCAGGGCTTCGGAAATGCGGTACTGTTCAAAATCGTCTTCAACCTCTGCTATGCCTTGTTTTAATTTTTCATAAAACCACACAATAGCAGTCTGAGCTGCATCAGAGGGTTTCAGGTTTTTATCAGCTTTCCACGATTTAATTAGGCGGAAAGCATTCCATATTTTGTTGGCAAAATTTCTTCCCTGTTCAGGCAGGCTTTCATCAAACAACAAATCATTACCGGCGGGAGAGCAGAGTAACATTCCGACGCGGACGCCATCGGCGCCGTATTTTTCAATAAGCATCAGCGGGTCGGGTGAATTACCTAATGATTTCGACATTTTCCGTCGGATATTATCACGCACAATGCCTGTAAGATATACGTTATGGAATGGTTTTACTCCTCTGTATTCATATCCTGCCATAATCATACGCGCAACCCAGAAGAAAAGTATTTCGGGAGCTGTGATCAGGTCGTTTGTAGGATAATAATAACGGATATCTGCGTTATCGGGGTTTCTTATTCCGTCAAACACTGAGATTGGCCATAGCCATGATGAAAACCATGTATCAAGCACGTCTTCATCCTGTTTCAGTTCAGACAATTGCAAACTATCATCGTTTGTTTTCCTGCGGGCAAGTTCAACTGCCAGTTCAGGCGTTTCTGCTACCACAAATTCATTTGTGCCTCTGATATAGTATGCAGGTATGCGATGGCCCCACCATAGCTGGCGAGAAAGGCACCAGTCCTTCACATTTTCCATCCAGTGACGGTAAGTATTTTTAAATTTTGAAGGGATAAGCCTGATGTTATCATTCAGAACATTTTCAAGGGCAGGCTTCGCCAGGTCTTTCATCTTTAGAAACCATTGCATTGAAAGCCTGGGTTCGATTACAGCATCTGTTCTTTCAGAAAATCCAACTTTATTAACATAATCTTCCTCTTTTGCCAGCAGGCCTTCATGTTTTAACTGATTGACAACCAGTTCGCGTGCTTTAAAACGATCTTCCCCGATAAATAACTGGGCTTTTGCATTTAGCGTGCCATCATCGTTGAAAATATCAATAACTTCCAGATTGTGTTTAATTCCGAGTTCATAGTCGTTAATATCATGAGCCGGAGTGATTTTCAGGCAACCCGTTCCGAATTCCATATCCACATAGTCATCAATTATAATGGGGACGAGCCGGTTAACAAGGGGTACATAAACTTTTTTTCCTTTAAGGTGATGATAACGCTCATCATTGGGATTAACACATACGGCTGTATCGCCAAGAATTGTCTCAGGACGTGTGGTAGCAATGGTAACAAAGCTATCCTCACCTTCTATTTTGTAATTAACATAATAGAGTTTTGATTTTACTTCACGGTAAATTACTTCTTCATCGGACAATGCTGTTTTGGCATACGGGTCCCAATTTACCATGCGCACGCCGCGGTATATTTTTCCTTTATTATAAAGGTCAACAAACACTTTTATCACGCTTTCCGACATATCATCGTCCATGGTGAACTTTGTACGTTCCCAGTCGCATGAAGCGCCAAGTTTTTTAAGTTGTTCAAGGATAATGCCTCCATGTTTGCGCTTCCACTCCCATGCATGTTTAAGGAATTCTTCACGGCTAAGGTCTTTTTTCTCGATGCCTTCACTTTTCAGTTTGGCTACAACCCTGGCTTCAGTAGCAATTGAAGCATGGTCGATTCCCGGAACCCACAGCGCATTTTTCCCCGACATACGGGCACGGCGTATTAATAAATCCTGAATGGTATTATTCAGCATGTGTCCCATGTGCAAAACACCTGTAACATTTGGCGGCGGGATAACTATTGTATAAGGTTCACGGTTATCGGGTTGTGACCTGAAAAAGCCGTGTTTAAGCCAGTAAGCATACCATTTATCTTCAACCTGCCGGGGGTTATATTTGGCCTCAATTTCCATACTTCAGAGATAAATATTGTTTTTGAAATTATACGTTTGCGCAAAAATAAGAATTTAACCCGGATTTGTTATTAGCCTTATTTTTCTAATGATCGCTATTAAAAAAATTTATTATTTTATCATTGAATATTAATGTTTTGCAATGACAAATCGATTACCCCGATGTAATGATTATTTTAATTCTAAGCCTTATGGATTGATAACAAATGCTTTACTGCTTATACATTTTTTAATATATAATCGGGGTTAAGTTTTTCTTAATCGGGGATGTCATTAGTTCGCTTCCTAATGACTAATCCTTGTTTAACCCAATTATTGCATTAGAAAAATTTCTAATGCAATGCGATTAAGAAAAATCAACTTTTCCGGTTTGCTGGCGCTGCACCAGAAAAGTGATTTTTCTAAATCGGGAAATCCATTGGTTCGCTCTTTCTGAGAGCTCCCAATGAATAATTTCCTCTAAAAACATTTTTTATTCGCCTGGATGTATTTTTTATTCATCGTACTTGGGTTTAATCTTGAGCTCCAAACAAACAACCAATGTTACCTAAATGTATGCTGAAGTATGGGGAAGGTATGAAGTAAGGTGATTTGAAAACCTGAATATATAGAAATCCGGGGACTAGTTTACATACAGAAATAGTTGCTTAATGACAGATTTCGGATATCTGATGCCCGGCATCTGTCATTTGCAATTCATCCTCTGTTAGCTGATTCCTGGTTCTATTTTGCAGGAATATTTTCCAGCGTCTCGGTAAGAAAATCCCAGAATTTTTGCACGCTGGGAATATTTACCTTTTCATCAGGCGAATGCGGATGCCTTATGGTAGGGCCGAAGGAAATCATATCGAGGCGCGGGTAAGTGCCCCCGATAATACCGCACTCAAGTCCGGCATGTACGGCTTTAATTTCGGGTGTTATGCCATATTTTTTTTCGTACACCTGTTTCATTACTTTCAGGATTGCAGAATCCATATTGGGTTTCCATCCCGGATACGACCCTGAGAATTCTACCTGAGCCCCTGCTATTTCAAAAAGAGCCCTCATGCGGTCAGAAAGAGCCAATTTGGCTGAATCGACCGAGCTACGCAAAAGGCAATGCACCATTACATTGTTGTCATGGGTCTTAACAATTGCCAGGTTGGTTGAGGTTTCAACCAATCCGGGCATGTCGTCGCTCATACGGATAACGCCGTTCGGACAGGCATAAATAGCAGCCAGCAGGCGTTTCTGGAAAGCCGGATCCATTATCCTTTTAACAGACGGGATTCTGGTAATTTCAATTTTCAGTTCCGGTTCACGGTGGCGTAATTCGTTTTTAATTGTCTGTGCTATCTTTTCAATGGTATTGATTGCCTCTGATTCTTTGGCTGATGGTATGGCAATGCTGGCAACAGCTTCACGCGGTATGGCATTACGCATATTTCCGCCTTCTATTTCGGCAATTCTTATGTCAAACATTTTTGATGTACCATATAAGATGCGCGACAGGATAAAATTAGAATTTCCACGCCCGAGGTGTATGTCGAGGCCTGAGTGGCCACCTTTTAAACCCGAAATATGGATGCTGTAAGGTATATAATCTTTATACTTTTTATCTTCAATGTATTCAAATTTAAAATTACCGTCCATGCCTCCGGCACAACCCACAAACAGCTCACCCTCATCTTCCGAATCAAGGTTTAATAGAATATCTCCCCTGAGCATATCAGGTTGTAGTGCAAAAGCACCGGTCATACCGGTTTCCTCATCAACAGTAAACAGCGCTTCCAGAGGGCCGTGCCTTAAATTTTTTGATTCAAGTATGGCAAGTATGGCAGCCACGCCAATACCGTTGTCGGCACCTAAGGTTGTCCCGTTGGCCTTAACCCATTCACCCTCAATAATTGTTTCAATAGGGTCATTCTCAAAATCATGCACCTTATTGCTGTTTTTCTGGGGTACCATATCCAGGTGAGCTTGCAGGATTAGGCCTTTTTTGTTTTCCAAGCCCGGGGTTGCAGGTTTGCGGATTACTATATTCCCCGCAGCATCTGTAACCGTTTCAAGACCAGCCTGCTGGCCGAATTTTTTTATGTATTCAATTACCCTGGCTTCTTTCTTTGAAGGCCTTGGAATTTGGGTAAGTGTATAGAAATGTTTCCAGACTTCAGCCGGATTTAATGTGGTTATATTATTCATCATATTGAAATTTTTTAATTATTAGCCGGTTAACAAAATTATTGTTACACAGCAATAGTAATGATTTTTTATCATCAATAAAGATATTTATTTTTAAACGAACCAAAGAACGATTTTTATCACTCTTTTTTATAAAACAAATCAAAAACTTTATTGTTAAAACAAACGTATAATTAATTAATGCGATGTAATGAAGGAATTAACATAAGATTCTCCAAAAAAGTATAAATTTGCATATTTATTAATGATT
>JAJUGM010000011.1 GCA_029268165.1 Bacteroidota bacterium | reverse complement strand
CATTCCAGTCGGTCAGGATATTCCTGACAGGTTGCTCCCCAGCAGAGCCTGTTTCCGCTTACCTGACATACAATTATAAAAAAATAAATAATTGATTCTATAAAACTTGAAAAATAAAAAGCATTAAAAATGTCCATTACTGAATTCTAACTCTAAAAAAGCATTAATTTTGTCTATTACGTCTTATATCATTATTCAATAATCTAACATAAATAATGGAACGGATAATCCTTAACCCATCAACAATATTCTCATTCTAATATGTGAAGGTCAAATGAGATACTCCAGTAATCTTTTACTATTTAAAAATCAGCCTGTCCAACGACCATCGTCCAGCTCCTGAAAAGAAAACTACTATGGACAGGAGCATATAGGCAAATGCCAGTTCTTTTGCATTAAACGGATCATTGGCATGTGCTACAAAGTAGGCAACTACCATGGCAATAAAAATTGGAATTACTGAGATACGCGTGAATAGTCCAATGGCTACGAATAATCCGCCAATCAGTTCGGCCACCAACACAAGAATAAATGATAATTTTGAACCAATACCAATAAGATCAGGAAAATTTCCATAAAACTGTTCAAACATCATTAGCTTGCCATATCCGTGATATACAAAGAGTCCGCCAAATGTAAGGCGAAGGATCAGAGTTGCCAGATCAGCGCTGATGGGCTGATATTTCATGATTTTATTCATTGCTGTTAAGTTTAAATTTTTATTTACATGTATAACAATTAAATACCTGATTTTGTTTTTAAATAGTGAGTTTATCTGAACCAGCTTTATTGCCTTTTTTATCAACAGTAACTATATGATATACATTTCTCACCGAAGCATCGATAGTTTCTGAATACTCAAAAGGCCTTTTTGTGGTCTGTGGAATATGTTTTATTACTGCCGTTTTCTTATTATTATGCCAGATTTCATAATAATCAACCGGACTTTCTCCAGCGTAAGCGGTATCCCACGTGATTTTTACCCTATTATTCCCTGAGCTGGTAATTTGCAAATTCCGCACAGCGGTCAACCCTCCTTTTTCAAGCTGGAAATAATTGGTTTTTCCTTCTTTTACATGTCGGGTCATATTTTCCACCTCAGTTCTGTCAGTCTCACTCAATGCATCAGGTTTAATCTGTGCTGCGGCAATATTCTGGCTGAGCTGACATTCATGCTCATTGTCTGAAATATGTCCTATGCCAATAATTACTGTGTTTATACCAGGTGTTGTCAGTGAATATTCAATAAGTGGCCTGAAAGGCAACTCCTTACTTCCTACCTGCCTGACTACATGTGATACCTGATTCGACCAGTGAGCACCTTTGGAGTACATGGCGCCGTCGGCGAATACTTTCATCCCGATGATTCCCATATTTTTGGCTGCTGCAACCGGTATTACATTATGCTGCATATTGAAGTTGAGCTTATCATTAGCATTAATTGCCACAAGCAAACCCTCAAGCAGGTTGTCCCTGTCCCTTTGTATCATGTCAATCATTACACCGGGATCGTAATGGCCTGAGAAACCGATATGTTTAATCAGTTTTTCCTCCTTTGGGTTTAACCCTGTGAGGTTTGTGCCATCTCTGTAGTCACGCAGGGCGGCAAGTGCTCCTATACGTTCGGACTTACTGTCGGTATTATACAGCCCTTCATAAACAGCATCAACATCAGCTTTACTGGTTACACTGTGAATTAAAACCATATCGAGATATGCCCCTTCGGGATAATTTCCCTGTCCGTCACCAAAAATCTGTGACAGGCTTCGCTTTAAATCATCAATGGTATGCGAGCCGGGTTGCCCGTTAGTCCAGTTATTTACACCCTGCACACTTAAATCGCCTTTGGCCAGGCGAATATGGGTTTTCGAGGTGAGAAAAATTGATTTTCTCAGTTTTTCATTATAACCAGCCATGCCGGGAATCAGGCTGAGTTTTCTGAAAGCTTTTCCATAGTTGAGCTGGCTGGGTCCATAAAGATTTGAAGTATCAAAATAATTTACCTGATTATCAAATGCTTTTAAAATGATAGCCACCGGGTCCACATCATCAGGAGTCCATTGAATGGAGGCCTGTCCGCCAAGTCCGAATGTTGTAACTTCATGATTTAATCGTCCGAACTCCCTTTTCATCAATGCTGGCCTGCTTAGAAGTCTTTTAAAGTCAGGTATAAAACTCAAACCAATAAATGCTGTGGCTGAAGTTTTTATAAAACTGCGCCGGTTGATATTGTTAATGGGTTCTGTTTTCATATTAGCAAAGAATAAAATTTCTACCATAAGTTATGATATAATAACTGAAAAGGCAAGTAATTTGTTGGATATATAATGGATTAAATTAGAATAACTTGCTTATACAGGTTCAACACAATTACGATGAATAAGCATATTCATCCGTTCGAATAAAAATTTTTCTGGAGGAGATTGGTCATTAGGAGAGAAACGCTCTGATTAAGAAAAACTTAATCCCGATTATACATTAAAAATGCTTAATCAATAGAAGTTTTATCTATAGATTTGAGATAAGAATAATAAATACGTCGTGGTAATCGGTTTGTCAATGCAAAACATTAATATTCCTTAGAAAATTTTTTTTGTTTATAAAGGTCTAAGTCCCGAATGCTCTGGATTATTAGCATGATTATTTATTCTGAAATCTAGGGATGGGGGTTTCAATGAAAAAATAACAAATTTTACTAATAACGGTTCATCAGAAAAATAAGACTAATGACAAAACCGGGTTAAAATTTGCGCTTCATAAATAAACCTTCCCAGTAATTTAATGTTAATGAAAATTACGGTTATATTTGCCTCACTATTTAATTCGTGATCATATAATGTATTTTTCAGAAAATCAAATTGATGAAGTATTAAAACAGATTGTTCATCCGGCTACAGGGGAAGATATTGTTTCCATGGGACTGATAACAAACATTAATACCGGGGATGGAAAAATTGATCTTTTCCTGAACTTAAATACTAATGATCCTCTGAAAACTTCTTTGCAAAAGGCCTGTAAAAAAATACTACAGGAAAAACTTGATAAGAATCTTGAAATAAATATAAGTGTTCAACATGAAAAAGAAAATACTCAGCCAAAAGAGAAATCTTTGCTTCCGGGCGTAAAAAATGTTATTGCTATTGCATCAGGTAAAGGAGGAGTAGGAAAATCGACGGTAGCTGTAAACCTTGCTGTTGCATTTGGCCAGACAGGAGCCAGGACAGGATTGATAGATGCAGATATTTTCGGGCCTTCTGTTCCAAAAATGCTTGGGGCAGAAAACCTGAAACCGATGATTAAGCAAGATAACGGAAAAGACATGATAGTTCCGGTTGAACGTTATGGTATTAAAACACTTTCCATTGGTTTTTTTGTTAACCCTGAAGATGCAACAATATGGCGCGGGCCTATGGCTTCAAATGCCTTTCAGCAGTTACTGGGCGATACCGATTGGGGTGAACTTGATTATCTTTTTGTTGACCTTCCACCCGGCACGAGCGATATCCACCTTACACTGGTTCAAAGCATTGCCGTTACAGGAGCCGTTATGGTTAGCACACCGCAGGATGTGGCGCTGGCCGATGTAATAAAAGGAATTAATATGTTCAGAAACCCGGCAATCAATGTGCCGGTATTGGGAATAATTGAAAATATGGCATGGTTTACACCCGAAGAGTTGCCAGGCAACCGTTATTATATTTTCGGTAAAGACGGATGTAAAAAATTGTCTGCTCAATATGACATTCCACTTCTCGGGCAAGTTCCTCTTATTCAGGGTATCCGTGAAGGCAGCGATACAGGCGAACCGGCTGTGTTGCAAAAAAGCCAAATAGGCGAAGCTTTTAAAACGGTTGCGGATAATCTGGTGATTGAAATAATCAGAAGAAATAATGAACTAAAACCAACCCAAAAGGTTAATATATCCAGACAATAATAATGCATTCATATCATGGATAATTTACAAAAAGAAGAAATTGTTCAGAAAATCAAAACAGCAATTGAATCCATCAGGCCTTATCTTATTGCAGATGGGGGTGATGTTGAATTTATTGATATTACTGATGACCTGGCAGTCAAAGTGCGGCTCACAGGTGCCTGTCATGGCTGCCCTTTTAGTATGATGACACTTAAGGCAGGTATTGAACAGGCTATCCGGAAAAGTGTACCGCAGATTAGGGAACTGCAGGCAGTGTAATTTGCAACATTGATTGATAATTATTTAGTACATTGAGCTGCGAGCTGCAGGCTTTATTACTCCCTGCCAATTTAGTTTCTGTCAATAATGGTTTGCATCATTAAAAGATTTAAGAATGTAAAACAACGATGAAAGATTTCCTATTTCTTAAAGGCTTTTCTTAGTTTCAATTCCTTTTCTGTCTTTCAAATTTCATCTTCATCACCTCATCACTTCATCTCTTCATGACGCCATTCCGCTATCTTAACAGCATTTTAAAACGTCAAAATTCATTGTAAAATCTGCTGATCATTATAATAAGCCGTTAACAGGTCATGTATTATATTTGTTTGTATTTTAGTACAACCTTCTATTACCGGAGCTCTAATACCTTGCCCGAAAGATTTAGTACCGGTAAATACCCTGGCTTCATCCCATAATCCCAGAGCAATAAAGCTATCAAGGAGCATCCTGCCACCTTCAATAATAACCGACTGGATTTCCAGTTTATACAGTATTTCTATAACTGA
Organism: Bacteroidota bacterium; assembly: GCA_029268165.1. Taxonomy (GTDB): domain Bacteria; phylum Bacteroidota; class Bacteroidia; order Bacteroidales; family UBA10428; genus UBA5072. Next base: position 15,394 of record JAJUGM010000011.1, on the reverse strand, counting down.
AAATAAAAGCCTCTGGTCAAAAGAGGTTTTTATATAAATGTTATTGCCGTCCTGCTGATCTTTTATCTCATTGATTATGAGTGTTTTTATACTTTTGTCCAATACATGAAGGCTTTTAGGAATTCTTAAGGAACGGTCAATTAATACTCTTACCGGATTTTTCCCATGCCATTCCCTCACATTAAGCCTTGGATTATCCATTAATGCTGTATTTGTACCCACCATAATTGCCTGTTCTTCTGCCCTCCACTTATGCACTAGTATCCTTGAAATTTCATTGGATATCCAGTTAGGCTCTGATGTTTCATCAGGCTGCCTAATAACATCCATATACCCATCGGCCGATTGTGCCCACTTAAGTATTATGTATGGCCTTTTCAAGGTGTGAAATGTAAAAAACCTTTTATTCAGTTCAATACAATCCTTTTTTCCGACTTCACAGATAGTATGTACACCTGCATTCTTCAGGCACTGAATGCCTTTTCCCGAAACCAGCGGATGCGGGTCAGATGTGCCGATAACAACCTCAGGAATGCCTTCACGGATTATCAGGTCAGTGCACGGTGGCGTTTTTCCTGTATGGGCGCATGGTTCGAGATTAACATATAAGGTGCTTTTCTTAAGCAATGCTTTGTCTCTGACATCATTAATGGCATTAACTTCGGCATGAGCCTGTCCAAAACTACGATGATACCCCTCGCCAATAATTTTATCTTCATACACAATAACCGAGCCAACAAGCGGATTAGGAGCTGTATGCCCCAGACCCAGCCTTGCAAGCTCAATACAACGTTTCATATATTTTTCATGCTTTGCATGGTTATCCATCAGTTGCACTTTTATATTTTTGTCAGATGAATCCTTTGCTTACACTTGCTGAAACAAGATCACGGATTATTAAAAGCCTTGCCGGACTTTATAATCAGAATGAAATCCGTAATTTCGTTTATCTTATTTTCAGCCATTTGCTAAATTACAGCAAAATCGAAATACATATTAAAGATAATGAACCGATTTCCCAACATATTATTAAAAAAATTGATGAAATTGTAAACCGCTTAAGTCATTATGAGCCTATTCAATATATTCTGGGCAAAACCGAATTTTACGGGTATCCGATAAAAGTGTCGCCCGTTGTGCTTATTCCCCGGCCGGAGACTGAAGAGCTTGTCAACTGGATAATAAAAGAAAACCTGGGAAAACAAATCAGCATACTTGATATTGGCACAGGCAGCGGCTGTATTGCAATTGCTCTGGCTAAGCATTTGCCCACCGCACAGGTTACTGCAATTGATATAAGTAATGAAGCTATTGAAATAGCTAAAGAAAATGCAAACCTCAATGCTGTAAGTATTACTTTTATGGTATCAGACATTTTTCAATATAAGAACTGGCCGTTGAAGCATTTTGATATTATCGTCAGTAACCCGCCTTACATCAGAGAATCAGAAAAAGCCAACATGGAAGCCAATGTATTGAACTACGAACCACATCAGGCATTATTTGTCTCTGATGATGACCCGCTTGTCTTCTACAGAAACATAGCCGAGGCAGGGAAATATTTTCTTAATCACAACGGGGCTGTCTATTGTGAAATTAATGAAGCCCTGCCTGATGATGTTTCTGCCCTGTTTATGAAATATGATTATCGGCCTGTCATGATAAAACAGGATATTAACAGCAAACCCCGTATGATTAAAGCAGTCATTACCAAATAATCATTTGCCATGAATTGGAACACCGGATATGTTTTGAAAAAACTGCAAAAAATATGCAGCAGACAGGAAAAATGCACCCATGATATTATTGAATATCTCAACAAAGCTGGAATACCTGAATCCTTTCATAAAGAAATAATCAATAAGCTAAAAACTGATAAATATATTGACGAAAAAAGATATGCTCAGGCAGCAGTGCATGACAAATTCAAACTCAATAAATGGGGAAAACTCAAAATCAGAAATTTCCTGATACAAAAACATATAGAAGAGGAAAACATTGATGATGCCCTCAGCCTGATTGATCAAACCCAATATGAACATATCATCAGGCAGGAGCTAAGAAAAAAAGGGCTTACGCTTCATGTAAAAAATCCTGAAGATAGAGAACAAAAAATAATGCAGTTTGCCGCCTCACGGGGCTATGAAGAAGAAATTGTCAGAAAATGGATAACCCATTTATGATTTGGGTTGGCATAATTATAATGGCTTGAAATTAACAACTGTATGATCATTGATTAAACCCGGATTTGTCATTAGCAGAATACAATACGAACTAATGAGAAATAGGGGTTTGTTCATTATACCCGGGTGTAATATCGAGGCTTTCTTATCTTTTCTTTAATCTTGTGTCTTTTATCTTGTATCTTGCTTCTTTGTATCTGACCTCTCGCAGCTCGCAGCTCGCAGCTCGTAGCCCGCAGCTATTGAATTAATATTTTAAACCATTATGGTGTCTTTTACACCGGCACTACTTAAACACATACCCGACAGCTAACCTGAAACGGCTGTATGATTCCTTACGGTCTCTCTCGCGCAACCATGTATTTAATGGGGTAAGGTGATAGTTGAGTTCCTGGTAATAATATGAAAAGGTAAACATAAGTGCGGCATTCTCATTGATTATTTTCTCAAAACCTATGCCAATAGCACTATGAAATCCGCCCAGGCTTTTGTATTTATATTGCCAGTCGTCTTCCCTTTTCTCAGCAGGAAGTGTATAGCCTGCTTTTGCCAATAGAAAAGGCGAAAATGACCTTCCTGTTATACGACCATGGATAGTAGCTGAAAAAGGAATTTCCATCCATTGATAAAACTGCATGCCGGTTTCTATTCCCAGAGTCAGGTATCTGTTGTGTCTGTATCCAACCATTAGATTGACCCCAGGAATTACTGCCTTGCCAATCGCATTCTCGTTCGAACGTATAAGAAACTCTGCGTTCAGTTTAAATTCAAATCCCTGCTTATTGAAAATCATTGCCTTGTATTCAAATGGCTTTTCACGGGAAACGGAGTCAACTTCTGACAGACTGAAAACCCAGATATCTCCGGCATGATTCAATATGCGCACCGAATGACCTGTAGTATCCTTCAGGATTAATCCCCGGATTACCGAACCATCTGACAGATAAACAACATCTTCGCGACGCTGAGCCATCGACAAAAACACAATATTATTAATGAGCAGAAAAACAAGGTAGATTTTTAAATCAGTCTTCATTCTATTATAAAGTTTAATAATGTAATGTTTAGAAAATCAATTTATTAATTTAATCCTATTCGTTTCATTACAATTTAACATTAATAATAATTGATGATAATAGATTATAAAAGGTTGCGGGAAAACTTTAAAAAACATGGCATATTCTTTTTTTTACCTGATGCGCAACCATTCACATATTATTTTCATCTGTGATTGTGATGACGTCATAATCATTTGAAATATTAAAATTAAATTAAAATAACTATGAAAACACTAAAAAATCTTTTATTTACAGGTATTGCTGTTGTTCTGTTTTCCTCATGCCAGGAGAAAATAGTTGACCGCTATCTGGTTAACGTACCTGTATATATGGATAGGCATGAATTTAAGAACGCTGTGAAGGTAACCGGTTCACAGGATATTGTTCAGCCCGGGAAAATTTATTTTAAAGACCATTATATTTTTATCAACGAATCGCTCAAAGGCATTCATGTAATTGACAACAGTAACCCCTCTGCTCCTGCCTTTTTATCATTTATCAGCATTCCCGGCAATGTTGACATGGCTATTAAAGACAGCATTTTATTTGCCGACAGTTATATTGATCTGGTAGCCCTTGATATCAGCGATATTCATAGCATTAAGGAAGTAGGCAGGGTTGACAGTATTTTTCCGTACTCATTGCCTCCACTGCTCGAAAATAATCAGTTGCCAATTGGCCAGGTTGACCTGAATAAAGGCATTGTTGTGGGATGGGAGGTAAAAGAGGTTGAAGAAAAAATAGAGACCCAGCAAGACGATTTAATATTTCTTGAAAGAGCCAATTGGGCACTGGCTGATGCTGCAGTTAACAGCAAAATAAGCTATAACACCAATGGCTCAAGTAGCATGTCTGTTGGTATTGCTGGTTCTATGGCAAGATTCACTATTTACGATAACTTTTTATACACCATTGACCAGTATAAACTTAAGGCATTTGATATCGATGAATTAACTTCTCCGCTACTCGTTTATGACGAATACATCGGCTGGAATGTTGAAACTGTTTTTCAATATAATAAAAAGCTTTTCTTTGGCACACAAACCGGAATGATTATCTATGACCTTGCAAATCCGGCAAGTCCTTCTTATGTTTCCACTTATAACCATGTAAGAAGTTGTGACCCGGTTGTCGTTGAAGATAATTTTGCCTATGTAACCCTGAGGGCAGGTAATCTTTGCGGTGAATCCACAAGCCAGCTCGATGTGATTAATGTTTCCAATATCCAGAATCCCAAATGGGAACAGTCGTATCCAATGGAGGAGCCTTACGGGCTTGGCATTGATAATAAAACCCTGTTTGTTTGTGATGGCAGCGCCGGACTGAAGGTATTTGATGCTGAAAACCCGAAAGACCTTGTAAAAATTGCATGGTTTAAGGAAGTAAACGCCTTTGATGTTATACCCTTTAACGGTCTGCTGATGATGATTGGTTCTGACGGACTTTACCAGTATGATTACACAGGCACTGACAGTATAAGCCAGTTGAGTTACATCCCCATACATAGTCAGGGAAAATAGATATTGATATACTCATAAGTCTGACCCAGGATTTGCGTGATTTAAGGATGAACGTTTACATTAGAGAAACCCCGGAAATTCTTTAATCTCTCTAATCCCCGTTCAGACTTTATTTTTGTACAATTTTTGTTTACAGGATTTCTCATCCCAAAAAGGTTTATTTGGAAATAGGCTGATTTGGAACGTCTCAGCCAGAATACATAAAATATTTCTCTTTCTAAGAATGTCTTTCTCTGTATATTTAAAAATCCGAATCCCCTATTTAATAATCAAAGCTCATCCCGAAGAGAAAGTAATTATTCACCTTTGTTATACTACCTGTGTAGTTAAATACAGTGCAGGTGTTGTCCAGATAGCCTTTTAGGTTGTATTCCAATTATCATAAGCTACATACCAGGTCAACCTTGCTTTCGGAAATTAAAGGTATTTGCGGGTGTTGTTTTCGTATATCAAATAAAATTTAAGCAATCATTTAAAAAACTAACTTAAAAACCTATTTTTTTCTACCTTTGCATTCTTCAACTGATAACATTTTTATGGTAACTATTGAACAGATTAAAGAGCTATCGGAACGTACCGAGGCGCTGAGGAGGTATCTTTGAGATAGACAGAAAGCTTCAGCTTATTAAAGAGGGCGAAGAAAAAGCGCATGCTCCTGGTTTCTGGAATGACCCCAAAGCAGCCGAAAAACACCTGAAAGAAATTGCTTCATTAAAGGCATGGACAGATAACTATACACGTCTGGCCTCAGAACTCGATGACCTGAAGGTTGTTTTTGATTTTTATAAGGGAGGTGAGGCCTCTGAAGAAGAAACAGACAACCACTACAACAAAGTACTGCAGCTTGTTGAGGAGCTCGAATTTCGCAACATGTTACGAACAGAAGAAGATAAAATGGGAGCAATACTGAAGATCAATTCAGGGGCGGGTGGTACTGAGAGCCAGGACTGGGCACAAATGCTGATGCGCATGTACATTCGCTGGGGCGAACGTAACAACTATCAGGTTAAGGAGATAAGTTATCTCGAAGGCGACGACGCCGGAATAAAATCAGCCACACTTGAATTTACCGGCGATTATGCCTACGGCTACCTTAAGGCCGAGAACGGTGTGCACAGGCTCGTACGTTTATCCCCATTTGATGCCAATCATAAAAGGCACACTTCGTTTGCATCGGTGTTTGTATCACCTGTAGTTGATGACAACATTGAAATAATCATCAACCCTGCTGACCTCGAATTTGACTATTTCCGTTCAAGCGGTGCCGGCGGCCAGAATGTAAACAAGGTTGAAACCGGAGTTCGCGTAAGGCATATACCCACAGGCATTACAGTGGAAAATACCGAAACCCGCTCACAGCTTCAGAATAAAGAAAACGCCATGCGTATCCTGCGGTCGCATCTGTATGAGCTTGAATTACGCAAACGTATGGAAAAACAGGCTGAAATCGAAGGTCAGAAAAAGAAAATAGAGTGGGGATCGCAAATCCGAAGTTACGTCCTGCACCCATACAAAATGGTAAAAGACCTGCGAACCGGATATGAAACCAGCAACACACAGGCCGTTCTCGACGGCGAAATCAATGATTTCATAAAGGCTTACCTGATGGAGTTCGGGGGAAAGGTCATAAAGAAGTAACGAAGTTACCGAGTGACGAAGTGACGAGGTAATGAGGTGAGTCAGAAAAGTACCTATTGTAATGATTGTATGCAATAAAAGTGAATTATTAATCTGAAAAAATGGCAAGGCCTCTTAAAAAGCTAGAGTTTTGGAAAGAATCAATTAATTTAATAAAAGAAGTATATTCTTTGCTTTATGGACTTTCCTGAAGATGAAAAATATGGTAAAATTAATCAAATATAAAGAGCCTCCGTATCAATATTGACGAATATTGCTGAAGGTGCAGTAAGAAATACTTCAAAAGAATTTTTTCATTTTCTGGTTATTTTGCAGGGTTCTTTGAGTGAGTTGGATGCTATTTTTGAAATATCTAAAGAATTAAGTTTTATTTCTGAAAAACAATATCAAGAAATAGCAATACAGATGGAAAAAATTGATGCCATGTTTAACAGATTAAAGAAAAATATTAAAAGCAGGTTTTAAAATCATACTTGAAAGCTACAATACTTTGTCACTCATTCACTACGTCACTTAGTCACTTAAATAAAACCATACAAACCATGACATCCTTCAGAATTGAACATGACACTATGGGCGAAGTAAAAGTCCCCGCTGATAAATACTGGGGAGCGCAGACTGAACGCTCAAGGAACAATTTCAGGATTGGCCCTGAAGCAAGCATGCCGCTTGAAATCATTTATGCCTTTGCATACCTGAAAAAAGCGGCTGCAATGGTTAATCTCGACCTGGGCGTGCTTGCAGCAAACAAATGCGATTTAATTGTGAAAGTATGCGATGAAATACTAGCAGGAAAACTCGACGACCAGTTTCCGCTGGTAATCTGGCAAACCGGCTCAGGAACTCAATCAAATATGAATGTCAATGAAGTTATTGCCAACAGGGCGCATGTACTGGCAGGGGGAAAGCTAACCGATGAAAAAAAGATACTTCATCCCAATGATGATGTGAATAAATCGCAATCGTCAAACGATACCTACCCAACAGCCATGCATATTGCTGCCTACAAAATGGCAATAGAAATTACCTTACCCGGAATGCAGAAGCTGAGGGATATGTTGTATAATAAATCCACAGAATTTTCGTCTATTGTGAAAACCGGGCGCACACATTTTATGGATGCCACTCCTTTAACCCTTGGACAGGAGTTCTCGGGTTACGTGCAGCAGATTGACAATTCAATGAGGGCCGTACGAAACGCACTTGAAATGGTGAGGGAGCTTGCGCTGGGTGGCACTGCTGTGGGAACCGGACTGAATGCCCCAAAAGGATATGCCGAAAAAGTAGCAGCCAGAATTGCCCAGCTTACAGGATATCCTTTTATTTCAGCACCAAACAAATTTGAATCGCTTGCCGCCCATGATGCTATGGTCGAACTGAGCGGTGCATTGAAACGTTCGGCTGTGTCACTTATGAAAATTGCCAATGACATCAGAATGCTGAGTTCAGGCCCCCGCTGCGGCATAGGCGAAATTATTATTCCCGATAACGAACCAGGATCTTCAATAATGCCCGACAAAGTCAATCCTACTCAACCTGAAGCACTTACTATGGTGTGTGCACAGGTTATGGGCAATGATGTTGCTGTTTCAATAGGAGGGTCAAACGGACATTTTGAACTTAATGTCTTTAAACCGCTGATAGCATACAATGTTTTGCAGTCGGAACGACTGCTCGGCGAGGCCTGTGTGTCGTTTGCCGATAAATGCGCTGCGGGTATTACAGCCAATACCGAAGTGATAAAGAAACACCTGCAGAACTCGCTGATGCTGGTTACAGCCCTAAACCCCCATATAGGGTATGAAAATGCGGCAAAAATTGCCAAAAAAGCCCATAAAGAAAACAAAACGCTTAAAGAAGCTGCTATAGAACTCGGATTGGTAACGGCTGAACAGTTTGACCAGTGGGTTGACCCGGCAAAAATGGTCTGATATGACTGGTGCTACCATTGTGCCTTTGAACCTCCGGGGCTAATAATTCTTTGTATTATAAGAGACTGTTTAAATTTTTATTTTCAAAATTTATTAAGCATTACCCGGACTATTGCTAGTTGAATTATAGCGACATTTGATTCGGATAATCTTCCATCATCTTTTGAAGTTCTTCTTTGAAAGGAAATCCATCCAAAAGTTCTTTCAACAATCCATCTTATTGGGTTATCCCGATTTAGAAAAATCACTTTTCTAATACGACGCCAGCAAACCGGAAAAGATGATTTTTATTAATCGCTTTGCATTAGAAATTTTTCTAATACAATAATTGGGATAAACTTTTCTTTTACAAGTTACAGAACAAGTAATGCTCTCTTGCTATCGTATAGGCCTGCTGAATGAATAGCTATTGCCATAAGCATACCTAAGTAATCTACCATGATATGTCTTTTTCTGCCTTTAATCTTTTTACCTTCATCGTATCCTATATCTCCCTGACAAACATTGATTGACTTAACAGTCTGGCTATCTGTTATACCTACTTATGGTAAGAGAGGTTTTTTATGCATTATATGAACCTTTTCCGCTAATATATCATGCAACTTTTTAATTGTCCCATCACGTTTCCATTAGCGGAAATAATAATATCCACTGCCAAGGTATCTTTTGGCAGCATTCGCCATTGACAACCCGTTTTGATAGTATATAAAATGGCATTCACTATTTTTATATCTAATATTTCCTCTTTCTTTCCACATAAAAAATATTTTTATAACTTACCATTGTTTTTCGTTTAAATCGCTTTGATATCTTTTCATTTTGCTGTTTTTTAATGTTTTAGCAAAAAAATTCTTTATCACAGTGATTTTTACTTCTAAATAACCTAATTATCAACACTTATATTAAAAATTTAAACAGTCTCTTACATTAAACTTTTTTCTTATGTTTGATGAAATAGGCTACTTTTTCAACTGAAGTAATAATATTCAGTTCCTCAAGGTAAACGTCATGCGGGACATTAATATTGGTAGCCGTGAAATTGAGTATGCCTTTTATTCCTGAAGCAACCAATGCTTTTGCCATCTCCTGTGCTGCAGCAGCAGGAACGGTAAGAATGGCAATACTTATATCATAGGTTGAGATAATTTCACGTAATCTTTCAATGGAATAGCATTGAATGCCGGTTACAGTTGAGCCTATTTTTTTGGGGTCAATATCAAAAGCAGCAACTAGTTTTAACATAGGCCTGCGATTTAGAAGGTAAGCACAAAGCGCTTTACCCAGGTTGCCATAACCCACAACTGCCATATTCAATTGTTCTTTAGGGTCAATAACTTTTCCGATTGCCTTTGCCAGGTCTTTAATATCATATCCTTTCCGGCTCTGACTGGCATAACCAATAAACATAATATCGCGCCTTACCTGAACTGCAGTTAGATTTTGCATTTCAGCCAGTTCGTGCGAAAAAATATGGGTTTTACCCCTGTCAAGGCACCGGAGAATAGTTCTGCGGTATTCGCTGAGCCTTTCAATGGTTTTTTCGGGTAATACTTTCATGATGAAAATGATTGAGGAACTAAAATATAAAAAAAAAGAGAAAAAAAAGGGTCAAACCAAGTATGATGAATAAACAAATTCATCAGACTAGCCCTAATAATACATCCGATTTTTATTCATCTTGTTGTATTTTTTTTATTGTACTTGGGTTTAAGATAAAAAAATAATTCCGATGGGTATCAGGAAAGAACTACCATATAACAGTTAAGGGAGCATTAGGAACCAAGATGAGAGAAAAAGAGAACAAGGGAGCATGGTGATTGAATTAGGAATAATGAACCAAGAATTAAGAACATGATATATAACATGTTATTGTGATAATAAGCGCATTCATTCATATTCATATTATACCAAATTTTGATTACTGATAGCAGTTTTCGTTCATTTCTTTTTTATCTTTATCCTTCAAATTCATTTGTTCCATGAACCATCGCCGCGAAATAATTATATGCCTTGGCAGTTCTTGTTTTTCAAGAGGGAACAAAAACCTGTTAAAAATTATTCAAAGGTTTATCAATGTTAACAGACTTAGCGATAAGGTATATTTCAGGGGAGATCATTGCTTTAATGCCTGCAATGAAGGCCCCAATATTAAAATAGCCGGCAGGTTATACAATCATGTCAACGAAGACAACATACAGCAGATACTAAAGGAATCGCTTAAAGATTTAATGAAAGCCGGAGGATAAAAATTGGAACCGCTTGTCAGAATAGAAAATACCAGTTGCAGTAAATGCTATAGCTGTATCCGGTCATGCCCGGTAAAAGCAATACAAATAAATCAGTCTGATGGCTACCCGCTTATTATTACCCCACGTTGCATAGGTTGCGGCATTTGCATTACCGCCTGCGGGCGCAAGGCAATCACTTACCGGAGTTCAGTTGAAGAGGCCAAATCACTTTTTACGTCGAATGAAAAAATCCTGGCATTATTGTCGCCGAGTATATCGGTTGAATTTGAAGATGTAACCGACTACCGAAAGTTTGCAACCATGCTCAGGGCATTGGGAATTACTTATGCCTGTGAATTGTCCTTTGGGGTTGATGTAATTGCCTATAAATATCAATTGCTTTTCAGTGATTTCAAAGGCCGCTATTATATTACATCCACTGATCCTGTTGTGGTTTCCTATATAGAAAAATATCACCCCAACCTCATCAGTAATCTTGCGCCGCTGGTTTCGCCCATGATTGCAGGAGCAAGAATAGCGCGGCAGATTTACGGCCATGATGTAAAGGTTGTTTATATTGGCCCTGATATTGCCAAGAAAGATGAGGCATTACTGTATGATGATGACCGAAGGGTTGACATAGCCCTCACTTTTAGCGAACTGAGAGCTTTATTTCGTCATTTTAATATTGATGAAACCAGCCTTGAATATTCTGATTTTGATCCGCCACTCAGCTATAAAGGCGCATTGTATCCATTGACCAACGGCCTGATTCAGGCAGCCGACATGGATGAAAACCTGCTGACCACCCATGTTGTTTCAATTGAAGGTACAGGCAGAATGATTGAAACGGTCAGGGAATTTGAACAAAATATTAAGTTTGTCCATCGCCATGTACACGTTACTTCGGGGAATTCGCTTACCGGACCCGGATTCTCAAAACCTACACAACGCCTGTTAAGCGAATACCTGGTGATTAAGTATGCCAACAAACGGCTGCAACGTTTTTTCAGGCTCGAATGGTATCAGCAGCTTCAGCGGTTTCTTGATCTGGACTATAGTCGTACATTCAGGAATGATGACCAGCGCATTCCCGATCCGCCACAAGAAAAAGTAGATGAAATCCTTAACATACTGCAGAAAAATGATGATACAGCAGAGAATTGCCGGGAATGTGGATACAGGACATGCCGCGAATTTGCCACTGACGTGGCCAAAGGGCTTACAAGCCCCGAATTGTGTATTTCCCACGCATTAAAAAATACAATAAACAACTCCGAAACCATCAGACAACTCAATGAAAAACTTGCCCAAACCAGAAAACAGCTGAAGGAAACGGAAGAGAATGCAAAGCTTCAGAAAGAAGCTTTTACACAGATGTCGGAGCTTACTGATGCTATGCTCGACAGGTTGAGGGCCGGGGTTGTTTTTGTAGATAACAAACTTAAAATTATAAAAGCAAATGTCAGTTTTTCAAAAATACTTGGTGAGGAAGCAGAGGAAATCAATGCCGTTATCCCCGGGCTGGTAAATGCTGACCTTAATAAGCTTTTCCCCTCCAACCTGGTCAATCTCTTTTCTTTTGTGCTGAGCGATGGTGAAGTCATAGAAAACCGTGATATTAAAATTGGTGATAACTTACTGAATATTTCCATTTTCCCTATTGTGAACGGAAAGGTTGCCGGAGGTATCCTGCGTGATATGCGGGCGCCTGAAGTTCAACGTTCAGAGGTAATCAACCGCATCAGCGAGGTAATTGACCGTAATCTTGAAATGGTACAGAAAATCGGATTTTTACTGGGTGAGGGGGCAACAGATATTGAGCGGATGCTGAATTCAATCATTGAGTTCTATAAAGGAGAACAAAAACAGAAGTAACCTGTTAGCATGGACGAAAATTTCTTTGTTGAGGTAGATTGCCAGCAGAAAAGCTACGAGTCTGAACGTATTTGCGGCGATGTTTTTCTTTCGGGCAGAGTGAAGGGAGAGAACCGCATTGTGGTCGTTTTATCCGATGGCATGGGCCATGGGGTAAAAGCTAATATTCTGGCTACACTCACGGCTACTATGGCGCTTAACTTTACCCGTGAGCACAAAGAACCTGAAAAAACAGCTGAAATTATTATGAAAACCCTCCCTGTATGCAGTGAACGTAAAATCAATTATTCCACATTTACTATTATTGACGTTGAATACAACGGTGAAACCACCCTGCTCGAATATGAAAATCCGCAATGCATAATAATCAGAGACAGAAAAGTATTTCAACCCGAATCAAAAGTAATCAACCTGAACTGCGAAACCAATCCCGGGAAAAAAATCAGGGTATGCAGTTTTCTACCAAAAAAAGGAGACCGTATTCTGTTTTGTACTGATGGAATAACGCAGTCGGGCATGGGAACTCCGCGTTTTCCTTTTGGGTGGGGCGTTGACAACGTAGCACGTATGGCCATTGATATTATCAGACAGTTTCCTCAAATATCGGCACGCGAATTATCAGGCAAAATACTTAATATGGCATACCGCAATGATGGCTTCCAGGCTAAAGACGACTCGAGTTGTGGTGTTATTTATTACCGTGAGCCACGACTCCTGCTTATTTGTACAGGCCCCCCATACAACAAGGAAGATGATGTGTTACTGGCACAAGCGGTAAAAGATTTTAAAGGGAAAAAAATCATTATGGGGGCAACTACCGGTGATATTATTTCACGGGAACTGAACCTGAAAATTGAAGACACATTTCTTTTTGACGACCCCGAATTACCCCCGATGAATGTGATGCAGGATATTGACCTTTTTACAGAAGGCATATTAACACTCAACAAAGTAGAAAAGATATTAAAGGCATATAACAGCAATTATAAATTAAATCGTGGTCCGGCCGACGAGGTAGTCAAACTGATACTCGAAAGTGACGAAATTCATTTTATAATCGGCACACGTATTAACATTGCTCATCAGGACCCCCACCTGCCGGTGGAGCTCGAAATAAGAAGGACTGTGGTAAACAGGATAGCGCAATTGCTTGAAGAAAAATTGCTTAAGAAAGTTAAGGTAAATTATATATGAAGCCTGCCTGTTGCGAAAAACACAAAAAAACAATAATGAAATCTGGAGCCTGTGGCTTTCAAAAGCCTTTATAACCCCATTCTATTAAAATAAACAAATATCAGGATGGTAGATAATAAATATCTATGATTATAAATATAACAGGAGTCAGGACGCTTTCTCCTTTTTTTGTTTCAGTTCAATAAGTTCCTGGCATTTCTCATATTGCTCTGTACGTTGAAAATGGTCAAGCAACTGGCAGAAAAAATCAGGGCTCTCAAAAAACGGATGGCTGCTGTTATAAGGTATTTTGCCGCTTATGGTGAGTTCAAATACATATTCAGGGTCATCTTTAAGATTCACTTCATCAAGTGAAAAGGTATCATTAAGTAAAGAGGAATGCTTATACTTTTTTAGAAAATTCATGAGGGTAAGTTGCAGGTTGGCAAAATCGTTATTTTCCGTAATAAGGGTTTTGTTCTCGGTATAATGTTTCTGATAGGTTTCCATTAGCCGGGCAGACTCGGGGTGATCTGACAATTTGCGGATAATTTCTTCATTATAATTGATGATTTCAAGATTCTTTTTCACCTGAGCCCTGAGCAATTCAATCATTTCATGAATAAGTCTTTTCATCCTGAAAATAAAATTGAAAAATCTAATTCAAATATAAAATAAAACTTATTTCATGGTTTTTATTTTTGATAAAAACTATCAAACTGTTAATAAGTAATAAATAATTGTTGATTTCATCTGGTAAAAACAGAAGTTTATTCATTTCTTAATATCATGCACATCTGCAAACCTGTTTTTAATAAACCAGGTTAATGATAATATTTTGTTTATAAATGCATGAACTAAAATAAATATATCTGATAAAAATTGCAGTATTTTTGACATAAACAGTCAATACAAAAAATGTCAACACTTGGACTTAAATTAAGGGAATTAAGGAAACAGGCAGGATTATCATTGCGGAAGGCTGCTATGCAAATTGATATTGACGTGGCTATATTGAGCAAGATGGAACGTGGCGAACGGAAATTCTCAAAAGAATTAGTTTTAAAATTGGCTGAAGTTTATAAGGTAAATTCTGACAAATTGATTATTGACTTTTTGAGTGAAAAAGTGTTTTACGAATTAAAGGATGAGGATTTTGGGATTGAAGCATTGAAGGTGGCTGAAAAAAAATTAAAGAATAGAAAAACTTTGTAAAAATGAAAATAAAAAAAATCAAAATCAATAATTTTAAGCGATTTGAAAATTTAGAAGCAGAATTGTCAGCATTTGATTGTCTTGTAGGTACTAATAACAGTGGCAAAAGCACTTTATTGCAATCATTGGCTCTTTTTGATTTTGTCCTTCATAATTGTTTGTCGATTAAGCATTCGAATGGTTTTAATAATAATGCGCGGATTTTTGAAATCAAAAACAGATCTATAGCACCTGATGAGCTTATTGTATTGCCTGTAGCTAATGCAATAGACCTATGGACAGACAAAATTGCCCAAAAACAAGGCAAGCATATTTTAATTCAAATTGAAGTAATATTTGATAATGAGGAGAGTGTTAGGGCCTCAGTAGATTTGAACTACAATCGTTATTCAATAAGTTTGGATGCAAAAAATGACCAACAATGGCTTGAGCAACTTGCTAGATATAAAATCTCTTATTTGCCTGTTTTTTCTTCTTTTTTAACTCAAGAAGAGAAGCGAACACAGGCTGTTATTGAGGATGCTTTATCCAGAGGAAGAGTAAACAGTGTAATTAGAAATCTACTATATG
>JAJUGM010000010.1 GCA_029268165.1 Bacteroidota bacterium | reverse complement strand
TCACAAGGATTGGAATTAAAACCATCACTGCATCGGGGTTTTAAGGGAAAACTGCTTAGGCCGTGTTGCTTTGCGAAACACCTGCGGCTGATTTAGCTACTTTAATAAATAGGAAAAATATACTAAAGGCTTTAACAGTATGTTAAACACACATATCAGGAATAAACAAATTCATCCAGGCGAATAAAAATTATTTTTGAGGAAATTATTCATTGGGAGCTCTTGGAAAGAGCGAACCAATGGATTTCCCGATCTAGAAAAATCACTTTTCTGGTGCAGCGCCAGCAAACCGGAAAAGTTGATTTTTCTTAATCGCATTGAATCAGAAATTTTTCTAATGCAATAATTGGGATAAACAAACAAAGAGATAGCCGGATATTGCTTTTAAAGCAGATAGATTAACTCACAGAATACCTTTTATTTTTAGCACAACCACTCCTGTTCCGCATACCTTTGCAGATAAGCCTTTTTCTGTCTGTTTCCATTTCAGCTTGTTTTTGGTTCCAAGTTGTGATACACTGGTTACTTTGCGGTTGTTTAATACCGAAGATCCTTTCGCCAATGAATTAATGGTTATTTCTGCTTCACCGGGACAATTAAGAATGATTGCGTATAAAACATCGCCTTTAGCAGTAAAACGGATATCTTTTTCAGTATAAGGCTTGCCTTTGCCTTCACGAAAACTACGGACTGATGTGTTGGTTACCTCACTGGAAGGTCCCTCACCAAATATTTTCCATGGGCGTGTATCGAAAATGCATTCCTTATTTACATCCATCCATGAAGCGATTTCTTCAAGAACTTTCATTTCTTTTTCATCAATTGTCCCGTTACCTCTTATTGGAATGCTTAACAGGAG
Organism: Bacteroidota bacterium; assembly: GCA_029268165.1. Lineage (GTDB taxonomy): Bacteria > Bacteroidota > Bacteroidia > Bacteroidales > UBA10428 > UBA5072. The sequence continues at coordinate 19,288 of JAJUGM010000010.1, read as the reverse complement.
ATTTCCATTTTTGCTTACTATGTCAGCAAGCATTTGGATTACAGTCAGTGCGCTTTTATAACCGTTTTTGTCATAAATTTTGCGGTCATAATGCCAGCCTCCGATGCAGGTGCAGGTTTGCCAGTTAAAGGGTAAAATATTGCCTGCAATTCCTCTTTCGATATCCAGTACGATGGCCTTACGCTGGTCCTCTGTGAGTTTTTTACCGAATACAACCGCTTGTAATTTACCATCGTGCCACATCATATTGCTATTATAGAAATGAGCCACAATTTTCAGTCCTGCGTCACTTACAGGCCATAGTGGCAATGCCCTGTCATCAAAATAAATCAGGTCGGGCTTATACCGGTTAATGAGGTCAATGGTTCGGTTATAAAATTTATCGCAATATTTCTGGTCGGGCAAACTTGCACCTCCTTTCCAGCTCCACTGGGTAAATATTTTTTTAGGATTATTCCATTCGAGGCTATGTTCGTGGTCCTGCGCATAAAGGTCTTGCGGATCAAGGCCTTCCCACCACAGACCTTTGCCGTTATCTTGTGTCAGTGTTCCGTCGTAAGGAATACCTGCTTTATCACCATCATGATCTGAACCACAGGATGATTCGTACCATATCCATGCATGTGATGAGTGTACACTGACGCCAAACGGAAGTCCGTTTTTTTTTGCTGCTTCGGCCCATCCTGCGATAATATCTTTTTGAGGCCCTACTCGAACTGAATTCCATGTCTGGTATTTGCTATCCCACAAATCCATATTATCGTGATGGCTGGCCATGGCAAAAAAGTATTGTGCACCGGCACGTTTGTAAAGAGCTACCAACTTATCGGGGTCCCATTTGTCTGCTTTCCATTCATGGATTACGTCCTTAAAGCCAAATTCAGACGGGTGGCCGTATTTTTCATTATGAACCTTGTATTGCTCAGAACCCTGATAATATATATACCTTGCATACCAGTCGCCTTCCTCAGGCTGGCATTGAGGTCCCCAGTGTGCCCATATACCGAATTTAGCATTTTTGAACCATTCAGGTACTTCGTATTGTCTTAAGGATTCCCATGTGGGAGTATATTTACCGGGAGCAATAGGCTCTGACTGGGTGTTTACAACTATTTTAGGGATTTCATTTGACGAAATGGTATCCTGAGCATTAATATGTAAACCAAAATTATATGCCGACAAAAATACTGCAGTAATTAATATATCTGAATATTTTACTTTCATTAATGAATTATAACATCGAGGATTTATTAAATCTTTATTCCCATAAAAAGTACATCATCCACCTGGTCATAATTTTCTTTCCAGAGGTTAAAGGTGTTTTTAACATGGAGGTATTGTTCTTCCATAGATTTTTGATATATGTCAGCCAGCATGTTTTTTAACCGTACCATTTTGAATTTTTTACCCAGACTGCCGCCAAACTGGTCGGGATAGCCATCTGAGAACATATAAATTATATCGCCTTTACTTAGCTGCAATCCTTCATCCTGAAACGTTTTTATTTCTTTATCGTAAACACCTCCCACTGAGCTATGGCTGCCTTTCAGGTACATTTGTTCACCGTCTTTATAAACAATGAGAGGCCTCATAGCTGCAGCATAACGCAAATAATGCGTTTTGAGGTCAATTTCGCATACTATAATATCCATGCCATCAGGTGGTTTTGAGCCGTCGTCAATATTCTGATTGAGAATTGTGCTCAATTCTTTGTCGAGTACTTTGAGTATTTCAGATGGAGCTTTACCCGCTTCACGAAAACAAATATCCTTAATAAGTGTGGTTCCAATCATCGACATAAATGCACCAGGAACCCCATGCCCTGTTGAATCGGCACAAACAATTATAAATTTGTTGTCATTTACCTTATCAAACCAGTAAAAATCTCCTGATACTATATCACGGGGTTGATAGAATACAAAGCAGCCCGAAAAGTTTTGCTGCAGTTTCTTAATCGGCGGCAAGATGCTGGCCTGAATCCGCTGGGCATAGGTGATGCTATCAGTAATATCTCTGTTTTTAAGTTCAATTTCTTCTTTCTGCTCAACTACCTCTTTTGTGCGGGCTGCCAGTTCGGTTTCGAGATATGCCTGAAGTTCTTTTTGTTTCTTTTCCCGATATTTAATTATAGCTATAAATGCCAGAATAATGGCAGCAATGCTTGAAGTAATAAACCACCATGTCTTCCAGAAAGGCAGTTTTACCTTTATATGCAAGGATAAAGGCTTATCCTGGCAAAGGCCATTATTATCAAAAGACCTGAGAAGGAAAGTATATTCACCGTCTTCGATACGCGGATATATTGCGTAATTCACAGGTGTAATTTCGGACCATTCCAGATCATGGCCTTCGAGTTTATACTGATATTTTACCGCAGCCGGGTCACTATATGAAAGTCCGATAAATTCAATTCTGAGTTTGTACAGAGAATAAGGCAGCAAAATATCTTTAGTAAAGTCATATTCCTTGTCGGAGATAATTACCCTGGTGATGTTGGTGAAAGGAGGTACTTTGCTGGGTTTTTCCTTTGAGGGATTATACATAATCAAACCTTCAGTAGTGCCAAATAAAATAACACCTGCCTCATTGCGGTGCATGGCATTAAAGTTGCAATCACCTGAAATTCCTTTTGATACATCATAGACCTGTATGGTATATTTCTGTGTATTTATCCGGCTAATGCCCATGCGATGGCCAACCCAGATACTGTGATTATTACTTGCTATAAGTCCATAACAATAATTTGATTTTAACCCGCTGGTAACGTTGAAATTATAAAAGGTATCGGGTGTAAATAAATATAGTCCGTCTCCGTAAGTCGATGCCCATACATTTCCTCTGGCATCCTGAGAAATAGAATTGAATTCCTGCTCTATGCGATTTGTCCGGTATGCAATATTTACATCGCCATTTTCAGTTATCTGATAAATTCCGTTAGTCCTTGTGGCAAACAACAAACGATTGTCTTTGTCAATATACAGATACTTTATATCATTATGAGGCATTCCGTTTAATGTACTGTAATTTTGTTTTGTGCCCGTTTTCAGGCTGTAAACATAAATACCATCGCGGGTCCCGAGATAAATAATATCATTTTTAATGAGCATTGACTGGACTATATTACCCAGCGAATTTTCAGAATATATTAATTTCTTGATGCTGCCTGAACGGGTGTTCAGAACATAAACACCGCTGTTTTCTGTACCAATATAAAGATTTTCTCCGTATCCCTGTAAAGCAGTAATCTGACTTACTGGAAGACCGTTATTGCGGTTATAGGTAATAACCGGTGTTTTATTTTCCGGTTTTGTTTTCACTAGAGTGCCAAGCCCACCAATCCAAAGGTAATCATTGAAGGAAGTTACGGCTGTAATATTGTTTTCAATGCCTGGCATAGGATAGGTATAGAATGAAAACGCCTGATTGAGTACAAGTACCAGACCCTCGCCATAAGTGGCAATCCAGATATTCCCTTCGATGTCTTCAAATACTCTTTTAATAGCATTTCCTGGCAGAATATTTGATTTATCCAGATGGATTATGCTTTTGTACCTCCCTTCATTTTCAGGGGCAGACAGTTTGTATACGCCATTTTTTAAAGAACTTAACCATATATTTTTATCAGTGTCTTCAAAGACCGATTGAAAATCTTCAGAATCAAGCTTAAATTCTTTGCCAATCGGGTGTATGATATATGACTTATCATTGAGTATAAGCTTATAAGCGCCTGCGTCCTGTGTGGCTATCAGCCATGATTTTTTGTCCATTCCGGTCTGGATGTCCTGAATTTTAATCAAAGAAAGTTCATCAATTGAAAATTTACGTGCAAAAGGCTGGCCGGTTTTTTTAACTTCATAAACAGACATTCCGTCTGGAGATCCTACAAACACTATATTTCCGCTAACACATAATGCAGTAATCATGACTTCCTGAATTCCCTCAATTTTTTTGCCTGCGGAAAGGTTATTGTCAACAAAAATCAGACCGTTATTCAGGGTTGCCAGCAGATAGCCCTGATTGCCCAGCTGGGCAATGCCTGTAATAGCGCCTGTAATTTCATGACCCGGAGAGGCAATCTTGAACTTTTGTCCATCATAAATTACCAACGCGCCATTATTAAAGCCGAACAAAAGGTGGCCCTGGGTATCTTTATAGCTAACCATAGCTACCTGGCCGCTCAGGGAATCATTGACAAGGGATGATGAAAAATTAAATCCGTCAAAACGGCACAATCCTTCACCCGTGCCCAACCATAAATAACCCTTCACATCCTGGTTAATGGTATAAACAAAGGGATGACAGATGCCTTCACTAGTATTGAAAATTTTTACTCTGAAATCCTGGGCAAACCCTGCCAGGCTTGCGATGAGATAAATGAATATGACATGGAGCAGTTTGGTTTGATGGCACATAGTTTATTCTGTTATTTTGCTGGTGTTTTTTTGACTGCTATTTCAGGTCTTGGTTTTGGTACCCCACCGATAGGAATTACATAGAAAGGTAATAATTCGCCATACTGATTTCTGACATTCACCACAACATTATTATTTCTTACCGGCGGATTTTTTCTTTTGATAAACTGTATATCAAGTGATGTATTTTTCTCTTCTTCAAATATTTTAAATTCATCTTCGGCCCAAACATCTTCACCTGATACTTTTGTCATCTGGCCATGCCGGGCCACTGATACAATTCGTATTATTCCATCATCGTCCCAGTCGAAATTGGTAACCTTAACGGTAATAGTACGATCATCAACAAAAGGATAGATATGAGAAACTTCTTTTGGGTCATCATGCATTCTGAAAGTATATTCATAAGCAAAGGCATTGGCTCCTTCAACGGGTCTGTTTTCATCGGGCCTGGTGCTCAGAAAATAACGGTAAAGATTTCCGTCATCTCCGGCAATTCCGTCACAAATGACTTTGAAAACATAACCATCATATTTTGAAACAAATTCTCCTTCGGAAGGGTTAAAAGGGCCAAAAGTATACCATCCATTGTCATAATTAGGTTGATTTCCAAAGGTTTTTGTAGCCAACAAATTTCCGCTTTTGTATTTCCCCTGTGGCTGGGTTTCCTGAGCATCTTTGTGCGAATAGCATTCCTTACCACCGTAAACCGAATAGATCATTTTTGTGTCCCATGTTCCGTCTATTTCATCAACCAAACCACCAATATCGGGATCGAATACCCTGATATAGACGGGTTCGGTAAATTTTTTCGGGATAAGAAAAAAGAAAGTCTGGGAGAAATCATCATCACCCCATGATGTACCTGCTTGCGGACCAAATGTAACCAGGTGAGGTATATTTTCATCACCTGCCGGGACAGGCTGGGCAAGAATCCGAATTAAAAAAAGATTACAGATAAGTGCTGATATTATTATTCTCATGGTTGTTTTTTTGAAGGGAAACATATCATAACTATACGTTAATATTATGATAAAGTTTTTCAAAACTTATGCCATTATTTAATTATCTTTTTAATATTACAATTTTCTTTGATACACATGCTTTTTCGGGCAGGGTTTTTTCATTTTTAACCAGGCTGGTAACGCCCAGTTCTACTGAATATACACCAGGTTTGCTGTAAATATGAGCAACTTCCTGATTTTCAGATCTTTCTGCGTCTCCAAAGTTCCAGTAATAACCATCTATTTCAAAACCGACATTTGATTTCAGCGCATTGAATTTTACTTCTTCTCCTATGTATGCAGTGTCAACAGCTGTAATATATGGTTGAACAATATCTTCAACCTCCATGTTATAAGTTGCTTCATTAAAATACACTTCTTTGGTCACCAGATCAATTATGTTAAGTTTTACAGTATAACTGCCGGTTTTTGCATAACAATGCTGTGTTTCCAGCCCTCTTTCCCGGGTGCCATCGCCAAAGTCCCACTCATAATCGAACATAGTTGTATCAATTTCCAGTTTTCGTTTTTCATAAAAAGTATAACAATAATTGTTTTCTTCCTGTTGATTGCATGTTTCAAAAACCGGAAGCGTTGAATAAGCCATGTAAACATCCATGGAGTTGCCGCGTGTGGAAGTAAAATAGGCCGTATCAAAAGTATTATTAAAAATCAGGGCAAAATCGTCGTATGGTGAGTTAAACGGTTCGGGCAGGGCGACAGGTTGCTGCCATACGCCATCAATATAGTCGCTGTAAAAAATATCAAGTCCGCCTTTTCCGCCATGTCCGCGCGATGCAAAGTATAACCGGTTGTTTTTGTGCAAAAACGGGAATATATCATTTTCGGGCGTATTAATCACAGGACCCAGATTCTCATAGTTTGTAAACTGCCCGTTTTTAGCATGTGATACATAGATGTCAAACCCGCCATACCCCCTTGAATCTGTACTGCAGAAAAACAGTTGCTGACCGTCTTCTGATAAACATGGAAAACCCGTGAGTTTGTTAAGGCGGTTAAAGGGCAGGGGAGTAACATTACCCCATTTTCCGCCAGACCATTCAGCCCTGAAAATGCCATAAGCTGTATCTCCTTTCAGGCTGTTGCCTCTTTTCTTTTCAACATCAATTGTGCGTGTAAAATACATCACTTCTCCGTCTTTGCTGAAAGTAACTGGCCCATGCCAGTAATTGGTGCGCAATTCCCTGGCAAATTCCTCGCCACCCGAAAACTTTCCCGGTTTTTTCTGTTCTGACCAGTATATCTTGGTAGGTATATTATTTTGAAGATCAGTGTAATTTGAAAAATACCGGCTTCTTTTATCCGAGCAGAATATGATGCCATTATTATAAAATACGGAGCTGAATTCCTGAGTGTTTGAATGATTAAAAGGTAATTTCCGTATGCCAAAATAAAACTGGCCGTAAGCACTGCAATAACCGCTTAAAATACTGATCAATATGATATAAATGTTTTTCCGCATTTGTATCAGAATATTGTCATGTTTGCCCGGTTAATTTTAAATTCAAGGTCAACCTGAAGGCCTGCCTCAATTGAACTTCTGTTATACCTGCTCAGTCCGCCAATACCAAAATCATAAGCAACGAAAGCTGTTGTCTGATAATTTATTCTGTAATTAACTAAAAAAATCAAAGATCCTGAGGTACGGTATGCTAAGCCTGCTCCCATCATCTGCTTAAACAAAACCTGAGCTGTAACATCTAAAACCAGACCGGCGCTTTCTTCGTACGTAGCAAGAAATGAAGGAGTTAATATCCATTTATCATAAAGGTTGAAAGAAATACCACCGATAGCATAATAGGCATATTGGTTGAAGTTATGATAGGCAGTTATTGTGCCATCATTGCCCGATTCATAACCCAGCATAAGCGGAACAGAAATTCCGGCATAAAATTTTCTTGTTTTATAATAAAAACCCATACCGAAATTAGGAACCAAATAACTTTGGGAATTTTCATTATACACAGGGTCATCGGCATCAATATCTGATAAGTCCTGTTTGCCTGTTGAAAAACCTCCCTTTAGCCCCATGGCAAGATATCCGTTTCTTAGTGTGAGCCTGTATGCATAGTTGATAAAAAGATTAAAATAGTTGCGGATACCAATATTTTCGTGCAATGCATTAATTCCCCAGCCGGTTTTGGTATTTTTTCCCAGAAAATGCATATTCAGGCTTTCATAATTGGGAGCACCTTCGAAACCAATCCATTGCATACGTTTTATTAAAGTAGCGCTGAATACGTCGTGACTTCCGGCATATGCAGGATTAATGGAAAGGGTGTTATACTGATACTGGCTGAACAGTACATTTTTCTCCTGCCCGTATACTTGCAGCATGAAAAGACACATTATTCCAATTATTAATTTCAACCGGTTCATCGCAATATTTCAATAAATGATTTAAGGTTTACCGGTTGCGAACGGCCCCTTACCCATACATCCATTATATAATAATAAGTGCCTTCCGGTAAATCAATGCCATTTCTGGCTTTACCATCCCATAAATCCCCGTTGTTATAATCGTTTGATTCAAACACCAATACGCCAGCACGATTGTATATTTTTATAGCTATCTTTTCAGCATTGGATGTAGGTATAACAAACAAATCATTTATTCCGTCGCCATTGGGCGAAAAACCTTTGTGAATCTTTAACGGATTAATGATGATGACCATCGAGTCTTTAATTTCGGGACAAACGCCATTCCTGACTGTCCAACGTAACAAATTCATATCTGATAATTCAATAATAGTTGCGTTGGGAAGCGTATAATCATCAATTATTCCTGTACCTTCAACAACTGTCCATCTGCCTTTTCCAACCTCAGGCACAAGAGCATTGAGCCGCGTGGTGTAAATAAAATCAAGTGTCTGGTCAGGGCCTGCATCAATAATCACAGGCTGCTCGTCAAACAATACTCCTACAGTGTCGGAGTCAGCGCACTGCCAGTTGGTTTCTGTCCATGTGAAAACCGATTTGCCGTAATGATTTATAGTGACACTGGTATTCGACTGGGTTGAATCGGCAAAAACACCTCCTTCAGCGCTCCAAAGGCCTTTTGATTGGGGGATGTCAAATATGGCATGCAGTGAATAACTATTACCGCAAACCTCATAGGTATCATACTCACCGGCATTGGCCTCAGGCATCTGGAAAACTTTAATTCTGGCTATATTTTCAAATCCTGACGGATTGGCAAAGCAGCCATTGGCGTCTTCAACCACCAGCATCCTGATCTGATATTCACCGGCAGGAAAAACAATACTGACCGAATCATGCAGGGCGCTTATGTTTTCTTTTGACCCCTGCAGTTCATTTTCTCCCACAGTAACTTTCCAGGGGCCTTTACCGCCTGATACATCAATGGGGAAAAACAATGCTTCGCCTGAACAAAGCGTATCAATAAAGCTTAACGAAAGGTCTCCTTCAGGTAAAGGATTTATCCTTACAAGAACCGGGTCGCTTGTGTCTTTGCATTCTTTCAGCAAAGCAGATGAAAAAACAATTCTCCGGAAAAACAGGCTGTCAGTGAGCGGAACTGACTCAAAATTTTTGCCTGAAAGCAGTGGACTTCCCGGTGCCGTATTCCATGTATTTTTATCGGCGCTTTGTTCCCATTTAAAAGCATAATCGCCCGTTTTACCTCCGGTGTGGGCTGATCCACTGAGAACTTTAGCCGTGTTATAGCAGGTGTACTGAACAGAACCGCCCGTAATATCGTTGCCGACGATTACAGGATATACAATAACAGTAACTGTATCACTTATGTGTGAACAAATGTCTGATTTTACTTTTCTGACAAAATAGGTTGTCTGTGTTAACGAACCGGGCGTATAATTTTGCAGGGTTGATATTCCGGGAGCATTATTCCATGCGTCAGTGCCTTCTTCCCGTGCCAGCCACTGGAAAGAGAAACCACCATAGCCTCCGGTGGGTGCCTCAGGGTTAAGCGGAAGTGGCGTATTATATTGACATATGCTTTGGTCTGCAAGGTCAAGTCGATTATTGATATAGGGTATAACTTCAAGTGAAACCGGATCTGACGTGTCGTTACATGCATAGAGAGTGCCCAGTGATCCTGACGATACTATTCTTCGGTATTGGGTAGGATTATATTCAACCAGTGCAGGATCGTAACTCTGACCCGTAGCTCCACCTAAGGTGCCCCAGTTATCACTGGTTTTTATCTGCCATTTATAACTGAAGGTGTTATTACCGCCCTCGGGAGGCAGGCCTGTAATTATATTGGGGTTGTTTCCTGCGCAATATCTCAAAGAATCTGTTGTTATGATATTATTGGCAATTGCCGGTAAAACGTTGACCTTTTTGGCTGTTGAGGTATCAATACATGCATTATCATTGCCCGAAAATACTATTCTCCGGTAATATGTTGTTTCATTGAGGTTGCCCGGCTTATACCGAATCGTGTCACTACCGGCAATATCCTGCCAGGCACCAGGATCAGGCCTGTTTTGCCATTTATAATGATATATACCATCGCCGCCTCCGGGTGATGTTGCATTCAATAGGCCTGGGCTTAACAACTGACATATAGTTGTGTCAGGTAATCCATAAAATGTATTTGAGGTAATCGATGGCAGGACAGTAATTTTTACCGAACTGCTTATGCTGCTACAATATACAGTTGATGTTACCAGGCGCCTGTAATATCTTGTCGCTGTGAGGTTACCCGGGTTATACGATGAAGCAGTTGCACCCGTAATGGCATCCCAGTCGGTATTATTTGAACTTCTCTCCCAACTGTAAGTAAAATAACCATTCCCGCCTGATAGTGCAGGTGGGACAGTTCCGGTAATGGTTTTGGCTGTTTTATTATAGCAAATGGTATCGGTACCGGTAATAATATTGTTGCTGATAGCAGGATAAACAAATATCTTCACTGGCCGGCTGGTATCGGAAATGCCCACTGAGTTAACAACCCTGCGGAAAAAGGTTGTCTGAAAAAGAGTATCAGGCTGAAAGGTAGTAAGTGTTGCTGTACCTGAGGCATTAACCCATACCACACTGTCAGTGCTTTGTTCCCATTTATATGTATATACGCCGTTTCCCCCTTTTGGATTGCTGCCCCTGAGCTGATTGGGCACCTGGCCGGCACAAATTGTATCTTTATCGCGAATGGTGTTGAACAAAAAGCCACTTAACGGCAGCAGTAATGATTTGAGTTTTGTGCCATAACTGCCATAGGTGCCGTATTGATTAGGGCAACCGCCTAAAGGATTTCCGCGTATTCCTCTTGATGTATCTATAGTAACTGACGGGAAAGTAGTGCCCGAATGCCACAAAACCCCACCGCTGCCCCCGCCGCCGGCGCCTGTGCAGTCTGAAGTGTTGCCGCCTTTTCCGCCTTTTACCTGTACGGTGAAACTGCCTGAATATGCTGCTGCGTCAATTAATATGGTTCCACCGCCGCCACCGCCCCCACCGCTGGCTGTAGCGGTTGTATTCACATCCTGGCCGTTGGCTATTATATTCCGGTTGTTGCCGATAAGGGTTTCGGTTACCAGCATGATAATTCCGCCTCCGTTACCACCGGATGTTGCAGTATATCCCCCTGATGTGTTCTGGGTGCCGGCGCCTCCGCCTCCGCCCATAATAATCTGCCGTGTATCTGTTTTGTAAAACTTATTGGCTGAGGCTATGTTATATCCCCCATTAGCTCTTAAATAATTATCAATACAATATACATTCCACTGGCATCCACCTACGCCGCCATCAAGATAATTACTGCCACCGCCACCGCCCGAAAACAGGCCGTTGCCACCGCCACCGCCATTCAGTGCATGGCCTGCACCTTTTGTATAAGGAAAAGAAACTGTAAGAATTCCTTCGCCCTTACTACCTGCACGCCTTGTAGCTGATGAAGGCCAGTGAACAGTATCAGGATTCGGCCGGCATACATACAGCGGATAATCATTCTCTGGCTGGCCGCCGCGGAAACCTTTTCCTGTAACATCAATATCAGCATTCAGGCTGATTACATCAAGCCCTATAATGGCTGCAATGCCTCCTGTGTTGCCATCCCAGCTTTTAGCAGTTACCGTTCCGGAAATACTCACCGTATCGCCCACAGGCACACGCACCAGTTGAATCTTCTGCCCAGCATCATAAGTGCCGCTGACATTGTGTGTAAAAACAACAAAGGTATCAGGCCCGCTGATTTGAATTTCATCCATCTGCAAAAATTCAAACTTCCCGCAGTTCTTTGCATTAGATAAAGTGCCTGCCTGAGTTTCACTATAAGCGTCAACCTCGGCACCGGTCATCTGAATCAGCAAAACGTAATCACCTCCCTGAAAAGAATTCATATGCCCGGTTATATTGCTTACTTTCACCCGGCTACTCTGAACTTCTGTAACCTTTAAATAATGATTTACAACGCCGCTATACTGCGGATAAACAGCAAGCTGAAAACCAAGGCAGAGAATGTATATGAAAATGTTCGTTTTCAATAGGGTATTGGTTATCAGGTTATGCTTTTCAAAAATATAGAATTAATAACAATTTATCTTATGAAAAATATTAACAATCTTTTGTAAGTCACCCTTTTATATCTGAATATCCTGAACTCAGGCTTAGTATCAGCTTTCCCTGAATAAAGGAATTTCGATATAAAAAGTAGTGCCATGCCTTATATCTGTATCAAACGTAATTGAACCCTCACAGGTTTCAATTATATTTTTTACTATAGCCAGACCTAATCCCATCCCACTACTCTTTGTTGTAAAGTTAGGTGTAAACATTCTGTCTTTTAGTTCTTCGGGAATGCCCTTGCCATTGTCAGAAATTGTAAAATAAGCATTTTTATCTTTTCTATCCAGTGTAAGGATTATTTTGCCCTTTTTATTTTCAGGTATAGCCTGAATAGCATTTTTTATAAGGTTAATAAATACCCTTGAAATCTGCTCTTTGTCAGCCAGAATATAAATATCCTCTGAGGTGCATTTAAATGTGAATTCGATGTTTTCAGTATCGGAAAACAGATCGAGGGTGTTTCTGATGCGTTCGGCCAGATTGATTTTTTCATTGACAGCCCGTGGCATTTTTGCAAAATTAGAAAACTCAGATGCAATATTTGAAAGGTCCTCAATTTGTTCCACAAGTGTACGGCTAACCCTTTCGAGGTATTTATCAAAATCTGCTTTATTGTCTTTCCATGCCCTAAGTAATTGCTGAACACTCAGTTTCATAGGGGTCAAAGGGTTTTTAATTTCATGGGCTATTTGTTTGGCCATTTCTCTCCATGCACTTTCACGTTCGGATCGGGCAAGCATTTCAACGCTCTTCTCAAGCTCGCGAACCATTCGGTTATATTCGGCTACTAAATTACCTATCTCATCTTTCCCATGGTAATGTATTTCTTCATATTGCCTTCCCAGTTTTATCTCACTGAACTTCTGCTGAATTAGCCTTAACGGTTTGGTTATCTGCTCAGAAATGAATACGGCAATTGCCAGGGTCATAAGAATCAATAACACATATACATTTATAATAGCCACAATAAGGTTTGATATGTCTTTGCTTAACACGTCCTGTTTGGTGAAATAAGGAAGGTTTAATATGGCAAGTAATTTGTTTTCAATATTCAGGTAAGGCACGTATGCAGATAAATATGATAAACTGCCAATTTTCTCATGATTAACAAATTCGGCCTGCTTTTCAACCGTTATTTTGTAAAAGGCTAAAGGATTCATTTTTTCCCCCTGCAACCCGCGTTCAAAAATTTCTGGTCTTGATGTGGCAAGCAGGTTACCCTGCGGATCATAAAGGTTAATATCTGTATAAAAAACATCAGAGAATTTGGTAAGTAATTGGTTAAGATTACTGTAACCTGCCTCACTCCAGTTAGATGACAATTTTGTTACGTAGGCCAGTTTATGATCAATCTCAATATATACTGATTGTATTTTTTCACTCAGAATATCATGCTGTTTATTCTTGTATTGCTTGATGCTGAAATAAATAGTGCCGCTGCCAATCAGAATCAACGATAAAAGCAAGACTGACAGGATGGAAAACTGAATTTTATTTTTAAAATTAAATTCAATGCCTTTGTCAGCTGATGAAATGAATTTAACTGATAAATAGAACAGTACCAGAAAATAATAAAAAACAAAGATGTATGAAAATGACACTATACTGGAAAAGAAGGTTGCAGCAGGTTTACTGATGATGATAACATTATCAGTATCAATTTCATAAATAAGAAACTCATATCCCCGCTCTGATATATTTTTGGTTTTATAATAATCGAGTGTCAGACTGAATGGAAAATTGCCAGCCTGAGCAATTAACCGGTTTTTATAATATTTTGCGTATGAATAATCTTGCAAAAGCGTACTTTTGCCGTATTTTTCCTCAATCAGTAATTTTGGGTATCCTAGTTCCTCAGCTATCAAACGTGATTCGAGTTCAATAAACAGCGTGATTTCATTATTTCTGTTATCAGGGTCATTGTATTTTATTTTCCCCAGATAATTAATCCTGCCGTTTAAAGTGTCGATAAAATAAAAATTTGAATTGGGCAATTGCAAACCCTTGTCCTGAATCAGTTCATTAAAGAATTCATAGCAGTTAATTTCTGTTCCGGCAGGGTCAGTAAATATTTTATATTGAGGCTTACAATCTGTAAACCGCAGCGAATATTTGCCCCAGAAACCGTTAAAGTAATTTTCCTGCAAATATTTAAAAATTTCTTCAGTACTAATATTCATATCAAACAAATGATCTGCTAATTTCTTATCATGCATCAGTTTATCACTTATTTTTTCAAGCAGGTATTCAGCTACCGGGTCGTGTTCCGAAGCGAGATTTTCAGCCAGCACTTTCATATTGATTTTTTCTTTGAGCTTTGTGTATCGTGCAATGAAATAAACCGAGAAGACTGAAAAGAGCATTACAAATATTAACAAGGCAGAATAAGAATAAGCAACAGTTTTCCTGAACCATATGTAAACCAGAAAGATAAAAAAGAGGTAAAATCCGGCAAAAGAAACTAAATCAACTGCATAACCTGTAAAATAAAGTATTAAAGCAAACAGGGCATAAATAACCGAGAATATCAGAATAAGCCCTTCTGCCCTGTATTTTGTTGCTGCCAGCCTGATAATATAGTCAGTAAGCATAAGCAGGCCCGTGAAATGGATGGCAAATATCAGTAACCCAATAAATGTATAAACAGTAATTCCGGTTACTTTAAAGGTTTCAAAATTTATGCTTGAGTTGAGGATGAGTGATGAAAAAATATAGTGTGAAAAGAAAAAATATCCTGTAAGTAAAGCGATAAGAAGAACCAATAACAGATAAAACCTCAGGTTTTTATATTTCAGAATTGTACTGCCATAGTCAAAATCGTTACGAAACCGGATGATCAGAAACAGAATCAATATTGAATTCAGCATAACATCACCCAGTGATGGCATAAACAATGACCTTGCAAACAAAAACGGGCCAAAAAGTTCGAGATTGTATATGGTACCCGGAAACAGATACTTAACCTGCAATACCCTTGCTATTAAAAAGATTACTGCAATAAGGAAAAAAACAAGATTCCTGTAAAATCCAATGGTAATTTTCGAACACAACACTGTGATAAGCAAAAGTAAGAACAGAAGTGATATAAACCAGCAGATTGGCGGCATGTATCTTGTAAGCCACGGAAATTTCAGCGCTTTATCAAAATTTAATGAAAACAGGTAATGTCCCTGCCAGTCATTCAGGTTGGCACTTTCATCAGACGGGAACAACAGAATCTGTGAAGTTTCGGGAATGCGAAGAAAAGAAGAAAAAGAGTTTGTTAAATAACGGTTTTGATAGGGATATTCATTTTTAATTTTCAGCAGGCCTACAACGGCAGTGTCATTCCATGCATAGTGTTTGATGACATACCACGCATTTGAAATAAAAGCAAACCGGGAGGTGTCGTCAGCCAGCGAGTCCATTGCCTGCATTGAAATATTGTTGTCTGACCAGTATATAAGACTATCACAGTTATACAATAAAATGATGATTCCGTTTTTTTCAGACTTACCATAATCAGGTGGAACGGAATCTGTTTTTAATTGATTTACAATATTGTCAAGTAGTTTATATTTTCTGTCAAGCACTCTTTGAATTCTTTCATAATCCCGGGAGGTATATACAAATTTCTTTAATATACTGCCTGATGCAACGGCAAACAAGGTTACAATTGCAAGCAGCAGGAAATAGTGTCTGGCGGTTATTTTTGAAAACATAAAAGTAAATATACAATTCTGTCAGATATGATGATACGGTTCGCCCTTTAAAATAGTAAAAGCTCTGTATAATTGTTCAATAAAAATGAGCCTTACCAACTGATGCGGAAAAGTCATATGCGATAATGAAATATGTTCGTTCACTTTTTCATATACTGCTTTTGAAAAACCGTAAGCTCCTCCTGTTATAAAAACAAGGCTTTTAGTGCCTCTGTTCATCCATTGCTGCAGATAAACTGAAAAGTCTGCTGATGAATATTGTTTTCCCCTTTCATCAAGTAATACAGGTATGTCGTTATGCGTAATCTGTTTCAAAATCATATCGCCTTCAAGCTTTTTTAACTGCTCAGCTCCTGTAGTTTTTCCGGCCTTTATCCCCGGCAGGTCAATAATTTCAACCGGAACATAATGAACGATTTTTTTAAAATAATAATCAATACCTTCCCGCAGAAAAGAAAGATCAGTGCTACCCACATTTATCAGTTTTATTTTCATTGTATTTCTGATTAATAATTATAAATTTAACCCTGTAAATAAATGGCGTGGTTTTTGATAATTATTTAATTAAAAATAATAAATAACTAATTAAATACACGGCCTAATATTTAATATTATGAAGAAGTTCCGGCAATTATTATTTCTGCTGTTTTCGTTTTTATTTATTCAGGCTGAGAGTTTTTCATCAGATGTAAGTGAAATTCCTGAAGGCATTATAACGGCTATACGTACGGGTAATGCTTCAGCACTTGCTGCATATTTTAATGCAAGCCTTGAACTGACAATTCTTGATAAAGAAGATATTTATACAAAGCAACAGGCTGAACTGATTATGAAAGACTTTTTCATACGTAATGTGCCTGCGTCGTTTAATATTTTACACAAAGGCGGCAAAGAAGGCTCTCAGTTTGCCATTGGCAATCTGGTCAGTTCAGGTGGCAGTTTCAGGGTTACAATTCTTGTAAAAATCAAAGACAATAAGCCACTCATTCATCAATTAAGATTTGAAAGGGATGGAGAGTAATTACGTTGATTTTTTTATTGATAATGCCTTAAAAGAAGATATCGGCGACGGCGACCATACGTCGCTTGCCTGCATTCCGGCAGATATAAGGGGCAGACTGCAATTAACAGTAAAGGAGAGAGGCATTCTGGCCGGAGTAGGGGTAGCGCAACGTGTTTTTTTAAAACTTGATAACACTGCCAGTATCAACATTTTTATTAATGATGGCTCACCAGTTAGCCCGGGCGATGTTGTTTTCGTCGTTGAAGGGCAGATTCTGGCTTTGTTGCAGGCCGAAAGGCTTGTGCTTAATATTATGCAACGAATGAGTGGTATTGCAACGGTTACAAGGCGTTATGCAGATACCCTCATAGGGTTGAATACCCGAATTCTTGATACTCGCAAGACAACGCCCGGTATGCGGATGTTTGAAAAAGAGGCTGTTCGTATCGGCGGTGGTATGAATCATCGCTTCGGTCTATACGACATGATTCTTATTAAGGATAACCATATTGATTTTGCAGGCGGAATTGCACAAGCCATACAAAAAGCAAAAGTATATCTTGCAAAAACAGGTAGAAAATTAAAAATCGAAGTTGAAGCAAGGTCAATTGATGACGTAAGGATTATTATGCGTGAAGGAGGTGTTGACCGTATTTTACTCGATAATTTTTCAGTGGAAGATACGCGCATGGCCGTAAGCATTATTAATCACGCTATTGAAACCGAATCATCAGGAGGAATTACCCTGCAGAATATAAGGCAGTATGCTGAATGTGGTGTCGATTACATTTCGGTGGGCGCTCTTACTCATCATATTGAAAGTCTTGATTTAAGCCTGGATGCAATTGATTTTTAAAAATGCCGGATATTTCTCAACATACGCGCACTTATTTTTTTTTCAACAAAAAGTTGCATAAGCTGGGCAATTATTTCAGACGTATTTCCTTTCCGGGTTTTGAAGGAGTACCCATTTATGATGTCTTTTTGTTTTTTACCAAAGGGCTTACCAAAGGATCTCTTAATTTGCGTGCCAGTGCTATTGCCTTTAATTTTTTACTTGCCCTTGGCCCGGCTGTGATTTTTATTTTAACACTCATACCATACCTGCCTATAAAAAATTTTCAGCGCGAACTGATGGAAATGCTTTACAATGTTATTCCCGAAAATTCGTACATTGCATTTGAAACCCTGCTGGAAGAAATATTCAGAAAACGCGTAAGCCTCACTATTTTTGGCTTTCTGGTAACCATCTTTTTTGTTCAGAAAGGTTTAAACGGAATGATTGAAGCCTTTCATGCCACCTACCACCCTGTTATAACCCGACCATGGATTGAACGACGGATGGTATCAATAGGCCTCTTTTTTATCATATTTTCACTGGTTACTTTTTCAGCGCTTCTGCTGTTCTTCAGCAAACTGGGAATAAAGGCACTTTATGACCAGGGCATCATTAAGGCATACGGCACTGTTATCCTGTTGCAAACAGGCAAATGGATCATTATTTTGTTGCTTACCTTTTTTGCCATTTCATTTCTGTATTATTTCGGGCCTGCACGCCGCACCAAATGGAGGTTTTTTTCGGCCGGCTCTTCGCTTGCCACCTTTTCATCTATTATTGCATCGCTCATTTTCTCATACTTTGTTAACCATTTTGCCCCATTTAATAAGTTTTACGGTTCTATCGGCACACTGATTGCAGTAATGTTATGGATGAATTTCAATGCTATGGCTTTACTTATTGGTTTTGAGCTGAATGCCAGCATCAAAAACGCCCGTGCCAAGACCGATGAACCGGAGCGTAAATAGATTTTGGTGCGTTGTCAGAAGCAATTATTTATAGTATATTTTAATCATTTTTAATTCAGGATAGCTTCGAGCTTCGAGCCTCGAGGGGTGATTTTAATCCATGCACGATGAATCAAGAATTCATCCTGGCGAAAAAAAATTTAATGCATTTTTAGAGGAGATTTGTCATTGCAAAACATTAATATTCCTTAGAAAATGTTTTATTGTTTAAAAAGGTCTAAGTCCCGAAGGCTCTGGATTATCAGCATGATTATTTATCCTGAAATCTCGGGATGGAGGGTTCAATGATAAAATAACAAATTTTTCTAATAGCGGTCATTGGAAAAATAAGGCTAATGACAAATCCGGGTTATAGATGGGCATTCGGTTAATTCATTCGATATCCATGCATTAGACAATAAGAAGCATATCCATAAATTTTTTACATGACTGCAAAGTTAAAAAAGTAGGTGTAAAGGCAAACAACGGGACACTTCAGCTTGCTGAGGAGTTATATATTATTCTGTTTGTTTGGAGATTTAAAGTTGTAAATAATACCCAAAGATTCAGCCTTATTAAATTAATATAAATATTACAGGCAAAAAATCATTTAAACATTTGTATAACAAGATAAAAATTGTTAAATTTATATATTGAAATTGAATCTCTCTTAAAAAATTTAGCTATTATCACAATCTTTTTTGTTTCAGATAAATATCTGATAATTAAATATATAATAAATCAATCTATTTAATAATGACGTACTAATCAAAGCAACGATTTTTTAAAAAACCTTTATAAAATAAAATT
>JAJUGM010000009.1 GCA_029268165.1 Bacteroidota bacterium | reverse complement strand
GCACCAATTTCTGCTGCCAGCCTGAAAGCGCCTGCATTTTGCCTTTTGAGTATCATCCAGTCGCACACTGCAATTTTATACCTCTTGTCAGGTGCCATTTCATTAAAATCATTAATAATAACAGTATCAGCTTTTACCCCAAAGCTGTGGCCAGTCAAAAATGTGGTTGATCCGGCAAGCCATGCACCGGCAGTAATAAATTTTCTTCGACTTAATGGAATGTTTGTTTTAGTTTCGTGCTTCATATCATGATGTCTCATTTAACATATTCATAATAAATTTTTTCCAGTTCTTCAAAACTTTTTATTGCATTGACCGGAAGTCTTTCTCCCTGTATGCCAAAAACATACATAGCCTGTTTTTTTTCAATCGTTATCATTGATTCGTCAATAATTCCTTCAGTATTTTTGATTTTACCAATATCCAGCCCCAGATGCAATGCCATAAACTCATACATGGCACAGCGCTTTGAAAAGCCATAGTCATGGCCCTCATCAGCAAAATGAATATTTTTTACAGCCTCTGCTTTTTCATAAAAACCATATATTTTTTGCAGGTAAGGAAATTCAATTTCCGGAACCTGGGCAGTCCAGTCCTTGCCATCAGAAATCACAAGTTGTGGGCGGGGAGCAGCCATAGCCGCAATTTCAGGATTACATGTACCCTTTCCGCAAAGATGAACAGGTTTGCCGCTTTCACAGGGGCAACCGCCATAAAAATGGGCTGATAACATAACCACAGGTACGCTTACTTTAACACGATCGTCAATGGCTGTGATAAGCATTGAATGACTTCCGCCTCCTGACGCGCCGGTAATTGCAATTTTTGTTGTGTCGATATACTTAAGTTTAAAAAGATAATCCAGAATTTTTAGCGTATTGAGTACCTGGATTGTCATCGCAAGACTTCTTTGATGATCTTCAGGTTTAAACTGCCGCAGTGATTCCCCCCATGCAAAAAGGTCGTAGCTAACTGCAACAGCGCCCATACGAGCCAGCATAGCACATCGTATCTGCACATCAGCATTAAAGCGTCCGTCAGGAAAATGTCCGTTGGGACACAAAATTGCAGGTATTTTACCTTTTATTTTCAACGGCTGGTATACCGAGCAGCAGACATATAATCCCGGCAAAGTTTCCAACGCTATATTTTCGATACTATATCCAGTCATCATTCTTTTGTTTACTGCAGCAACAACTGTAACCGGAAATCGGCCTGATAACTTATTAATCCCTAATGCTTCAATTATACATTCTCGTAGTGCCTGTCTTCGCTGTTCCCATTCCTCTCTGCTGGCGTATAATTTCAATAAAGAGGAAAGTTTTTCCCTGCTGTCTTCGATTGAGGTTTTGCAATATCTGAAGTTTTCAATGATATAGGTGCTGTCAACAGTTCTATAAAAGACCAAATCGAGTGGTAAAAGAATATTAGTAAGCGATTTTTCAGCATCGGTACGTAACCTCCAACCCGCGTAAGTAACCCAGCGATCCCGCACCAGTTCATCAGAATATTCGAGTTTAATATTGAAACGTAACTGTATTTCATCAAGTACCTCCCTGAGTGGCTGTCTGTATTGATCATCTGATGTCTGGGCAATATTATTATAAGTATCTGTATAAAGTATAATAGCTGTAAGGCAGATAGTTTTTATTAAGTAATTTCTAAAACAACTATTCATAGCATATAAATAAATTTTACTTGCTCTTATATCCAGATATTATTATACTGAGAATGCAATTTATATACATTTCAGCAATCTACCTGTTAATATCAGGCCATTTTCCGTTTTTAATTTTTTTAAGAATAATCTTTGAAGGGTCAACCACCATATGTTTAATTATTTCCCTTCTCCAGGTGTATACAATATGAATAAGCCCGTCTGTAGATTGTATTACAGAAGGATAGGAATACTGGCCAATGGGTGAATCTTCGAGAACCAACGCTGCATACCAGGTTTTTCCGTCATCAGAAACCGCCATATTGAGAGGTGTCCGAGGTCCTTTGGATTGTCCTTTTAAGGGCCTTACATGATTGTAAACCAATATATGCCGTCCATCTTTAAGAGTAACTGCGTCAATTCCGGAATTGTTGTTAGGCAGGGAAGTTTTTCCAAGGGTTGACCATGTTATTCCGCCATCGAAGGACCATGAGTCAACAATAGCCCGGTTCTTGCTTCTGCATAGAATCTGAATTGCATTATCTGGATGTTTTAAAACAGCTGGCTGTATTGCCTGAAAATAATTCCATCCGCTAATAAAGGGAGTTTTTGTCCAAGTTTTTCCGAAATCAGGCGTAATTTCTATATATACTTTCCAGCCGTTATTTTCAGAACTAGCCCCGCAAATCAGTTGTCCATTTTCAAGTATGACAGGTTTGTTTTTTACAGGTCCGACAAATCCATCAGGTAACGGGTTAGCCTTTGACCAGTTAATGCCTCCGTCAGAGGATGATTTCATCCAACCCTGCCACAGAGAAGGTTTTGGCCCGGTTTTATAAAAGAGTAAAAGTTCGTTTCCGGCTACCTGAAAGAGTACAGGATTCCAACACGGATACCGTAGCGTATCGTTTATTTGACCATCAGCAATTTTAACAGGTTGTGACCATCTTCCATTTTCATTGCGGCTGCACCATATTGCAACATCCGGATTACGCTCCTTAGTGCCTCCGAACCATGCCGCAACAATACCCTTTTTTGTTTCAGCAATTGTGGCTGCATGGCTTTCAGGAAAGGGAGCATGCGTAAAAATAAATTCATCCTTTATTATTCCTTTCCTCCAAGGAAATTCAGAAATAAATGAGTAGTTACCTGAACCTATTTCAAATACGGCTATCCTATTTTCCATCTTTATGAATTTCACACCCGGCAATGATGATATTTTTTTTCCACTTTCGGTAATAAAATTTACAGATGTGGCAGGGATATATATTTCTGCCTTTGTATTACAGGGAATGCTAATATTCCATATAAACCTTTCTGTTTCGCTTTTCCATGCACTTTTTATCAGTCCATGCACAGAATGGTATGAGGCACTCACTGAATCAAGTCCATCTATTGGCTGAGGCTGCATAATTATTCTTTTATATCCCGGAAACCTGGTATCTGCTTGAATACCTGCAAGGTTGTTATACATCCAGCTGATTAAATCGCCAAGTAACATTACATGATTGTGTGAATTCATGGAAGGATTAGCTGTATTGCCATTCCAAAGTTCCCATATTGTTGTTGCGCCATTTTTTATCATATATCCCCAACCCGGATAAGTCGGATTGGTTGCAATGCGCAGTGCGACATCGGAGCGGCCGTATTGGCTAAGCGTGTGCATAAGCCATTGTGTCCCTATTACTCCGGTGCTGATATGATTGTTATTCTCCCTGACTATTTTTTCTATAATATTTTTAAAAACATTTTCAGCATGCTTTTCAGGAACAATGCCAAAAGCAAGCGGCAGTATATTAGCTGTTACGGTATTATTACTATACCGGAAGGTTTTTTCATTAAAATAATTCTGATTGAAAGCATTTTTAATTTTTTCAGCCAATTCATTAAAATGTTCTGTATCTTGTTTTGCTCCGATAATTCCGGCAAACCGCTGCATAAGCTTAAGAAAGTAATAGTAATATGCAGTAGCAATGAGCTTTTTATCGGTAATTCGTGATGAATCCCTTGTATGTATGAGCTCTGGTGATTCGGGTGGCACACACCAGTCGCCATATGAGTCTTTGGTCATTATGTAATTTTCCATATAACGTTCTTTCATATAAATTAGCCAGCGTTTCATTGATGGATAATGCATCTTAATTGCCTTTGCATCACTATATTGCCTGTACAACATATCTGCTACAATCAGATAAGTCCCTGGCCATGTCATGTTATCGGTGTAATAATTCCAGTAAGCTGGCGCAACATCGGGAATACACCCATCAGCCTTTTGAGACTGCTCAATGTCATCAAGCCATTTAGCATAAAGCCTTGATATATCAAAAATAAAACTTTCACCCAGGGAACCTGCAGCATGGTCGCCAAGCCATGGTTGTCTTTCATTACGCTGCGGGCAATCAACCGGCATACCTTTATAATTTGAACGGATCCCCCTGAATGCATTTTCATATATACGATTAAGTATAGAGTCAGAGGAAACAAACGAACCTGTCTGAGATATGTTATCGTACACTATTCTACCTTCAAAATTATCAACAGTTGGTACACCAGGGAAACCTGTTACTTCAACATACCTGAAGCCATGATAAACAAATGACGGCTCCCATGCTTCTTCTTCTTCACCCTTTAAAATATAAATATCGGTAGCTTTAGCGTCGCGAAGGTTTGCCGTAAATAATTCTCCGTTATCCTGTAAGGTTTCGGCAAACCTCAATACCACCCTGTCACCCCGCCTTCCCTTTACTCTTATTTTAAGCCATCCTGCTATGTTCTGCCCCATATCTATTATATATTTACCCTTAGACAGCATAGTGACTGAGCGGGGTTTAATAGTTTCCATAATTTTCATATTTTCATTCATCTGTGCAGAATATTCACCACCCGGGGGCTGAACATATTCGGCATTTAACCATTCAGAATCATCATATCCAGTCATATTCCAACCGGGCATCTCTTTCCGGGCATCGTATTCTTCTCCGTCGTATTCGTTATTTGAACGCACAGGTCCATCAGCAGTTATTTTCCACGATGAATCGCTACTAATGGTTTGTCTTGCGCCGTTATTAAATTCAATTTCAAGCTGTAATAACAATTTAGGATAGCCAAAATTTTTAATTTTATAAGTTTTGTACTGCTGACGCATGGTATAATAGCGACCATTACCAAGAACAACTCCTATCGCATTCCGGCCGCTCTTTATTTCATTTGTTACATTGTATGTATTGTATTTAACAGCTTTAAAATAATCGGTTGGCGACGGGGACAGAACCTGATCGCCAATTCGTTCACCATTAATAAAAAGTTCGTATAAACCGAGGCCGATAATATATACAATAGCCTGTTTTATTCCAGTTTCTTTAAGTTCAAATTCTTTTCTCAGATACCGGGCAGAAAGGCGTGAAAATGTTGTTTCGCTGTCCCATGGAAATGAGTGGTCAATTCCTATCCATCTTCCCTGCCAATCTTTAAAATGCAATAAACCCATACTCCAGTATGCAGCAGGGCTCCATTCGCTCTCACCATGATTGCACCATACTTTTACTTTCCAGTAACAATGTGTACGACTTTTTAAAGGAACTCCTCCGTATTCAATTTGAAGGGACTGGTCAGATTTCACCCTACCCGAATTCCATCGGTCACCTTCATTGGCAGCAAGTTTTTCAGGAGAAGATGATACGATAATCTGATAAGCCACTTGAACTACATTACGGCTATCACTGTTTATTGACCAGCTCAGGCGTGGATTTAATACATCTATGCCTTCAGGATTTTTAAGATATTCACAGCGAAGGTTTGATACAAATATACCATCATTGGGGTTATTTTTCTCACAAGAAAAAAGTGCCAGGCCAAGTAACAGCGTTAAAATATATTTAAAATTTTTTCTGTTTAATCTCATAGCGAGTTCATGTCAAATATAATTTTTTGAAGTGAAGGTAATGAAATTGCTTTCCTGCCATCAATCAGCAGGTGCAATCCTTTTCCCCTATAATAATGGTTTCCATACTTGTCCCATAAAATGGTAAGTATCTTTCCGTGGTATGATATGTTATCCAGGCAGAACCAGTCCCACTTTCCTTCAGGGACAAGCGGGTTAATTTCAATGATGTTGTCAGGACGCGGCCTGAGACCAACCAAACCGGTTATAATCAGGTCGCAAAATGTGGAATGATTATAGTAGCGACTTCGCTCCTGGTCGCCTTTAAGCCAATAGCCGGTAGTTTCGTCAAGATATTCTCCAATATAGGGCCTGCCACGATAATATTGTGATTCCACATATAATTCTAACAGTCGGAAATAGGCTGAATCATTTACAACTGACTGAGAATAATTATTTATCAGATTTGCCATTGCTGTGAGTGTCTGTGAAATGGCAAAAGGCCATACGGCTCCGTCCCATTCGCAACGGCAACATCCATGGCTTCGGAAGGCAGGATGACGTCTTTCTGCTGTTGTCAATCCGAATGGAGCCATGAAACCTCGTGTATCATTCACCTGCTTCCATGCAGCTTCGTATCCCGGATCGGGTAAATTAAAATACCACGGAATAAAGCCTATTGCCTCTCTCACATTGGCCAGTGTATCATCGTGCCGTAAGGTTTCAAAAAAGATACTGTCGCGATTCCAGAGCATGGTCTGAACCAGATGTTTTATGGTATCAGCTTTTTTCTTATAGAATCCGGCCAGGTTGTGATCACCGGCAATTCTGGCCATTTCAGAAAGAGCTATTGCATTGCCAAACATATAGCTGTTTATTGTCGGGCGCATGTTCTTAACTTTCCGGTCACCACTTATTGATTCTTCCATGCCATCCTGCACATCATACTGCCAGAATAAACCGTTGTCGTGCCTCCTTTCTGATTCCCAGAATAAGTAATCATTTTGTAAATCAGGTAATATGTTTATAAGAAAGGCTGTGTCGGAATTAACCATAAAACGGTTATATACTGCGTATGCTGTCCAGTTACTGAATTTATGCAATTTGTTCATTGGTTTACCATCGTTACCTCTGTACCATAGGCTGATATAATTATCAAGAAAACCGTTGTCGTGTAACCAACGGGATTCAAAAATGTGATGGCCCAAAGCGCATGATATCATGTTATATTTATCAGCATATGGCCGGGGGACCAGAAATTCAGTCATTGTTAACCCCTGAGGAGTTTCTCTGATATGCTTGCGTAAGGTCCACCAACGGTAATAGAAAATTTCTCTGAAATTATCCTGAGGGCAGTCAAACAGCGGAATTCTGCCTCTTAACCAATTCCATGCACTGTCATCAGGTATTGCCTGTCTGATATTTTCATCTTCCATTCGGTTGAAATAGTCAATATATTGTTTAAAATCATCAGGATTTAAAACAGCAGGTTGCGGATGAACAGAAGTGTTTCCCAGTGTATTAAATTTCAATATATAAAATGTTGCTTTATTGTCTGGCTGGCCTCCGGATGGCATATCAAAATTTTGATCTGTAGGGGTATCTGAATTGGGAAACCTTCGAACTTCACCTGTACGAAAGACAATCCGGCTTATTGATGCGACTGGTGCATAAAATAAGCCATTCTTATGATACACCCCGTTAACATTTATAGTGTAAGCACGTTTGTAAACATTGTAAGTAATTTTAAAATCATATCGTTCACCAGCATTATATGTTATTACCTGTGAATAGCGATAACCGGCTTTTGTTTTGCAGACTCCCAGCGAGTCGAAAACAAGCCTGATAGCGGCATTCCCTTTTTCATCCTGCAATTCAACATGGAGGGTACCGGTGTTGTTTTGAGCGGCTATTAATGAAAACTCAACCGTTTGTATTTCGGCTGAAGGAAACATACGTTCGGCACGTGCATAATCATAAGGGTCAAAGTCGGTTAATGAAAGGCAGCGTACTCCGCCGTATATTTTTTCAATTGTAACAGGCGCCCACAAAGGACTGAAAATGTTCCAGTTATTAAGCTCTTTACCTTCAGGAAGACTATCAAAAATGTCATTGACAGATTCCGTTACTTTGTCTATCACAGGAACCGGAATACGAGAAACCCATATATCTTCCTTATTCATACTGTAGGTAACCCACATATTTCCGTCCGGAGGTATTCCATTTCCTTCAGGAATGCCTCTCACATATTGCGGGCCATAAGATTTGTAATTTCCGCCATAACGCATGGTAGATATTTCGCCGTTAACCAAAAGAAGATTACCATAATGAATGCCGTCATAGCTTATTGAAACAGCCAGAGGCCAACGGAATTCAGAAGGATTATATACCAATGCATAATTTCCGTCGGAAGTGCGCTGTCCCCAGATTTTTGCATTACCGTTAATAATCTTTGGCGCCCTTACCGGCTTATAAAGCCATGTTTTACCATCATTTATGCTTATGGAGGAGAGGGCATGTTTCCACAGGCCTACTACCCTTCCATCGGGTAGATGATAAAAATTAAAGGCTTTATATTCTCCCTTTAGGGGGACCAGCGGATCATTACTGTCAGCTTCTTCAGCCCACTGTTGCATCATCAGGGGATTACTGAGTAGTTCATCACATGCTTTTCTGAAGCCTTTATCACGGCTTGAGGTATAAAACGGATAAGCGGTATTTTTTTCGTTCCATCCCGAATTGTACCTGATAAAATAAACAGGCCCGAAGCTCCCGTTGTTATATATTTCGCGCACAACCCTGCCTATCCCCTTACCGTCATTCGGGGCGTCTTTACCATCAAGGCATATTCCGTAATAGGCCAGTGCGAGTAAACGATTATCTTTTGAAATATAAAATCCCATTCGTTGATGCATAACAGCATAAAGATTATATGCAATGCCAGGGTATCCTTTTTTGGTAGTGCCATCGGGGATTTTATATTTTGGGAACAGAACCCGTGGTTTTGTCCAGTTATATCCGTCAGCAGAAGTAACAAGCAAAGTCTGAGAAGGTGGAATGTGTTCTCCTACTGAATCACTGAGATATTCAAGATAAAAGCAATTATTCCAGTATGCCAGCATAGGCGCATGATTGTATGTCCAGCCATATCCGTCGGCCTGTTCAGGATGCTCGCGGTTAGCCCGCATAACTTGTATGTTATGAACACCTATAGCCGGAACAAGTTGCCCATGATGATAGTCAATATTAGAAAGTACATTACCCGTGTATTTAATAGTATCCTGAGAGAATGATAAAAATTGAGATATTCCCAGTAAACAGGAAGAAAATATGATTTTAACCACCGGTTTCATTTTTAATAAATCTACTATTTTTAATGAAATTTTGCCAGACTTTTTGTTTAAGTTTAATAATTGTGCCATGCTTATGTCCTTCGGGCACTGCAATTGAATCTGAAATATCAGTAAAGTTTAGGAAATCTGTTGTACTTACAGCGCCATATTTATGTTTCCTGTACGCATCAAAATAGATAATGAATGTATTATCTTTCTCAAGCCAGGCAGGCCCTTCCGTGAAGTTCTCAGTAATAGGCTGAGAGATACTGGTAAATGGCCCAAGCGGAGAAGGTCCGAATGCTACCCTGAGATTTCTGTTGGGGCGGGTATTATCTTTAAATACAAGCACATAATTATTTTTGTTTCTTTTAATAATCACAGCATCAATAACACTATAACCAGGGTTGAAAAAAAGCCTGGTTTCTGAAAACGTTTTAAAATCCTTTGTAATAGTATAATACAACCTATGGTTATTGTATTCGTCCTCCATGCCTTTCTCAAACCTGAATGGTATGGTAGATGCCCAAACAATAATAAACCGCCTGTTCAGATCATCATAAAACAGTTCGGGTGCCCATACATTTACAGTAGCAGAATCCCATGCCATTACCGGTATGAATTGTTGTTCAGACCAGTTTATCAGATCTCTTGAATTGGCATAACCAAAACCCAGATCGCCCTTCCATGATGAAGTCCATACCAGGTGAAAAATTCCATCAGGCCCCTGAATGAGTGAAGGATCTCTCATAACCTTTTGATTACCTATCTGAGGCCTTAATAAAACAGTGTCTATTCTTTTCCAGGAAATGCCATCAAAGCTGTAGAGCAGATTTAGTCCATCTGTCGCCGGTTCCCGAAAAGAAGTAAAAAGATATATTTCTTTTTCATTCTGACATGAAAAGTAAAACAAAGACAACAGAATTAAAAAATATATTTTTCTTATCATTTTTTAATTATTTTCTTTCCAATCGAGGACCAAGACCCAGTCATTACCGTTTCTTTTTTCCTCTGGAGGATCAAATTCATGAATTTCCTTATGATTAGTAATAGTCTGAATTTTTTTAAACTCACCATTGCGGGGATTAAACCATGAAGCTTTGATTTTTCTCCCATTGATTCTTCCAAAGTCAATTTTCATTTGATTGCCCGTATAGGTATATACGAAAGCATATCCCTTGCCACGTGTAGCTGTTTGATATTCATAACGGGTTCCATGGCTGACAATAATTGACTGGTCGGGTACACGGCTGAAATAATCACGTGAGAGCATAAGGTTTTTAAGGTATGCCATCTGACCTGCTCCCGGGTCATTTAAGGCCTCATACCAATATTTACGTGCGCCGTATGCTTTTTCTGTATCGCCTGGTCCGTAAAACTGCATCACAGAGTTATGCCCGTATGTAAATCCACACGCACCTGAAAAAACTGACCAGTAGGCATATCGCCTGACATCATCAGCAATCCAGTATGGTTGGGTTGTATCGTGTAATCCCTGCGGGATATCTTCATACGAAGGTTCGCCATCAAGCACAGGCTTTATAGGCATTCGCAAGTAATCTGTTTCAACATACCTCCAATTATCTTCGCCGTAGCATAATTTTGTATCGTCCTGATCGTAACGGCGGTGTCCAGACTGAAACATGTTGAAATCGAGCCATGGCTCATTGTGAAACCACCAGGAAGACTGGGTACGGCCACGGGGATGAAAACTAACCAGTTGTTCCGGAGCCTCCTTTTTCAGAGTGTATCCAATGGTATTCCATACCTTT
This sequence comes from Bacteroidota bacterium, assembly GCA_029268165.1. Taxonomy (GTDB): domain Bacteria; phylum Bacteroidota; class Bacteroidia; order Bacteroidales; family UBA10428; genus UBA5072. The sequence goes on along the minus strand of JAJUGM010000009.1, from coordinate 10,100 downwards.
ATTGAATCGCTACCAAAAATATCGCCTCCGTTAAGCCAGATAACATTAGATTTAGCACCAAAGCGCTTCGCCAGCCAACCGGCATATATTTCAGCTTGTGAGGAAGTGACCAGTCCGTCCTTAACATTTGAGCCCCATACGGGTACCAAAGCCATGTAAATTCCTTTTAAAGCAGCGAGGTCGATAAAATATTCAACATGATCCCAGAAATCATATTGTATGGGATCATGAAAGTCATTACCAGTTGTAATTAAAGGAAAAGCCACATTATGACAAATGAGAGCGGAATCGCCATATACATTAACTGCACACCTTACATCGTGCAAAATCATAACCTGTATTACATTAAAACCTTTTTGTCTGCGGTCTTCAAGGTATTTATTTCCCTCTTCCCGTGTCAGTTTATAAAACATAAGCCATCCGGTATCGCCGAGCCAGAAAAAAGGATGTCCATCTGAAGTCATCAGAAAATGACCATTTTCTGATACCATTAACCTCCCTTCAATGTCGATATCCCTCATGGAATGATATGCAGAAGTAACGAACATGATGATCAGGAGATTGATTAATTTAACGTATATGTTGATTTGTTTGTTTTTCATGACTAAAAATGCAATCTGTTTAATCTTTAGTTACAAGGTTGGCAAATTACTTATTTCTTTTGTATCCATGCTATAATATGCTTATTATCAGGCGGTTCAATATTTATTACTTTTCCACCCCTAATGTTTTTATGTTTTTCATGGAATATTTCTCCATTTTCAGCATTAATCCATAATATTTTTAATATTCCAGTAAAATCAGTAAGATCAATGGTTGTATTCTTAATATCATTGAAAAAAGCAATAATTCCTTTTTCTTTGCCCGCCAACAAATAAATGTTTTCGTGGTTTTCTTCTCTGATAACAGGATTCATTGCCGCTGCATCTTCAAGAAACTGTTGATCAGCAATTTTAGGTATAGCAGCTAATGAACCACCGGCCATAAAAATTGCCCAGGCAAACTTTGTACTACCGGCAGAGGAATATGTAACCGCTTTACCTGGATATTTTATACGGTAATCGAGGACAGCTCTGTAAACTTGTTCAAATGAGGTTTGTCCGGGTTTCATAATCCTTGCAAATTGTCTTGGTGCGAGATTCTGACCTCCTCCGGGTGCATACAGTGATCCGTCACTCCGATAATGCCAGTATCTGATATCAATGAGATCAATCGCATCAGATCGAACAGGATCGTCCAGAATAGCATCCTGCACGTCTTTTGTTGTGCTTAATCCAATAAAAGCATTGCATCCGGTTTCCTGTTCCCACTCTTTTATAACATCAATCCAGAACTGAACAAAATGAAGCGGGCCGGTGTATTCAGCGCTTGTAAGCTGGATAACATTACTATTATTTTTAAATGTTTCAAGGCATTTACGTATATAAGCCCTGTGTATTTCCTTTCTTTCATACTGGTTAGTGTCATAAAACTGTCCGGCCATAAAAATACGTTTTCCACCAGCATAAAGCGGTGGTTCAGGGAAACCCGTATTATTTATGTTATTGGCGGTTCGCCATGGGAAATCAGCCCAGTGAGCCCCCGCTTCAAGAATATTGTGCTGAAAATAATTCTGATGTATCAGTGCTATACCCTGATTTCCGGCCTTATCAGCAAAATTCTTCAGGCGGCTCCAGTACCATGGATTATACTTTAACAAATCGTATTTACTCAATCCGTCCCATGCAGTTCCCTGACCTGATCTCGCAAAAGGAAGCTCATAAAACGGCGGCCAAACATTACCGTCCATTCTGCGAGTACGTTCGTGATCATCCCGGCGGCGGTCATACCAGAGTCCGTAGTTATGCTCCAAAGCAGCATAATTGTTTATTTTTAACCAGGTAACCACTGAATCAATAATATCAGTATAGCCGGTTCCTTTATATCCCGGTACATAACGGGTAATATGAGGAAATGATTTTTTTACCCCATAAGGTCTCGCATCGCCCCGCCACCATTCGACCGAATGAATTTTTCCGGTGACAATACGCCTGTCTGCTATCAACCAGCCATTAGTTACCTTAAACTCTTTAGGAGTAATATTTAAATCCTTTTCTTCAGCATATTGAAAGCATGCCGTGCTATTTTTTTCATAATCCGTAGGAATTTTATTCCGGTTGCCTGCATTAAGAATATACTCTTTTAGAGTGAGAGCAGAATGATTTGAACTAATGGTAAGCTGTTGTGCCATTTCAACAGTAGGATTGCTGGTGGAAAAGGTATTAAAAGGCAACAGGAAAGAAGAATCCCAAACCGCTTTGTTTATTCGTTGCCGAAGTTGTTTATAATAAAGGCTGCCAGGTGAAACATGATTATTGGTTTCATGCCAGATACCGTTTCCTTCAAATTGTCCCCATGTTCCTATAGCCCAGTTAAAAGCTCCTGGAGGCGATTTGCAGATTATTTTCGAAGCAGAGCAGTTCCATAATACCGAATTTGCAGCACACCATCCGGCGCCGTGATTTTCAGGACCAATATCATCAAGGGATAAAATATTTCCATCAATTTCAACCCTATCAAAAAGCGCACCTGATACCCAGCTGTCAACAGGACCAGAAAAACCAAGCGAATTACTTGAACTGCACTGAACAAAGGCATTTGGCCCTGCAGCAACAAAACCCAATGCAAAATCATGAATGCCGTACTCGGAATAACAACGGAGAAATAAATTTTTCTGGCCGGCATTATAAAATATATTTCTCCTTGAGCCACCAATTTCAGAAACAGGGTTTAAAGAGATACAATCCTCTACGGTAATATTACTTCCACCAGGCAAAATAAAAACAGCTGATCCGGCAAAATTTTTAAATAATAACTGCCTGACCCACGCATTTCTCACATTGTTAAATGTTACCGCAATCCATGAATGATTTTCATCTTTTTTATTTGCAGTGTTATATTCTGACACACATCTGAGGTTTTCAATACCAACATTGAATAATCTTCCTGGCCATGAAAATTTTACAACATACGCACTTCCTATAGTTTTATCAAGCGCAGTTGTTATGGGCACATCAAAATAAACCGTATCGTCGGTAACCCGTGTAATTATTCTTTCCCAATGTATATTTCTTTCTCCAGGCTTCCAGCCAAGCCATGAAGTCTCCCCTCCGAATTCATTCATGGATAAAAGGTTTATCCATTCGCTGCCTGATAATCTGACAATTTCAATCGTATCCCCTGTCTTCAACAAATGTCCTCGCTCAATCCGTATTTTATTGCTTCCAACAGGAACGTAAGTATCAGCCACTTCATATTGATCCATATAGATACGGTTGTCAAGGCCTTCAATTTCAATAAGTGTCCGGCGGTCTTCGCCGGATGCAAGCAGGGTGGTGTTGTTTTTACTGTTGAAACCACTGCCCCGTAAGATAATTCCCGATTTTGCGATACGGAGTTGTCCATAAATCCTGAATACTCCAGTATCAAGTAAGACAGCTCCACGGAAATTATTTACATCAGCAGGTAATGAGCCAACATATTCTATTGCTTTCTGAATGGTATATGTCATGTCCTTATCCGGCTGACATGGAACAAAAGCCCTGACGGGTATGTCAGGAATGGAAGATTCTGATTGCCTATAACCGCACCATGAAAAGTCAGGTATTTGATTTCCAGATGAATCAGACGTAAAATATAATGTATCAGCACTTTTATAATATAAAGGGAAAATATTATTTGCTTTAAAAATTTTGAAATTAACAAAAGCAAATACCAATAGCCAAAAATATCTTAAAACCATAGTGTTTAAATAAAATGGTTTTGTGTTATTCATCCTGGTATGGTTACTAAATATCTGATTTTAAACCCTGATTAATTTAAAAATATTATTTGATTAATATTTTAATCATTGAGCAATCCCTTACTTTCAGCAAGAGTATCGTAATTATTTTTAAGATCAGTCCAGTCCACTTTCTTTGCAGGATCAATACCATTTATATACTTTTCAATATTGGTATACCCGTCGCCATTACAATCGAGCTTAGCATCCGAAGGGTCATTCGGATTCAGTCCGTATTTTTTTTCCCACTTATCAGGCATTCCGTCCATATCAGTATCTTTATAAGGTTTGCCTTTGTATTCCGGATATCCACCCACCTGAGAAATATCTGTTATGATTCCCATTTTGTATGAATCTTTTGGCATACGCCGGTGTTCAAACTGGTATAAATTGTCGGGATTGATTCCTTTTACATAAAATACTTTTCCGGTTCTGACTGTTTCTGAGATACGTTCATCCACGGCATCCCTTTTAGGCAAGGTAGCGCCGGCATTTTTTAAAACAAAGTCAAAGGCCTGTGAAGCCGGCATTATATTGATCGGAGCCATTGGAAATGGTTTATCCCAGCGGATTAACTCGGAGTATTTACCGGCGTCCGGAAGGTTTTCTACCTGTACTCCACCCGCCCAGTTGTTATTGGTAACGGTATCATTTCCTTCCATAATATTTCCATGAACATAAGCACGGCCGAAGACCAGATACCCTAATTTACTCCGGCCTGATTCAGGTTTCAGTATGCGGTGGCCAACCGGTTCGTCTTTTGGTGTTGCCGGGCCGGGTTTATAATAATTATTAATAATGTTATAAAGAGCTGTATAGTCGCCACCGTCAACTGAACGATGCACCCAATTAAAGATGACATTATTTACAAAATTAAATACACCATTCCAGCCAATGGATGGATTACGACCGGTATTGTTGGCCCAAAGGTTTCTGACGAATGTACAGTTTTCTCCGCCAATTGTACTGCCAAAAGAATGGTTATAGGTATCCAGCGCCTCTGATAAGATGCTGTTTTGAATGGTAATATTTACTGTTGGAAGCTTTTTGGGTGCTGATCCATCTTCAGGGTCATACATGTGCCTGTATAATGATATATTTTCATCAAGACCCCAACTGGCTGAAACATGGTCAATCATAATATTGCCTACCGGATTACCGCCAATGGCATCATCACGCCGGCCAACATTTGTTTCTCCGCGCCTGAACCGCATGTGCCTGATCACGACATCGTGTGTGTTAATCCATATACTTTCACCTGCTATACACACGCCGTCGCCTGGAGCGGTCTGCCCGGCAATTGTAATATACGGTGCTCTGATAATTACAGGCGTTTTTAGCCTGATAATACCTGATACATTAAAAACTATTATGCGGGCACCTCCCTGTTCACAGGCTTCGCGGAAAGTACCCGGCCCGCTGTCATCAAGGCTGGTTACAACAAATACTTTACCGCCACGGCCGCCGAATGAATACATACCACCTCCCTCTGCACCAGGAAATGCAGGAATATCAGCCTGAGGCAAATCGCTTGGCCTTGACGCCCAAGGTACATAGGGTTTTCCCTTGCGCGCTTCTTCGCGAATAATAGGTAAGGCTTTCTTCCACGCAATATCTGACAAACGTTCTGCCTCTGCAAGCATTGAATCAGCTTCAGCTTTAATCTTTGATGGTACTTTCGGATACTGCGCAGCTAATGACAAGCTCGTTAAAACAGATGCAAATAAAATCAACCGGGTTAAAATCACTATTCTCTTCATAATTCCTCCTTAAAGTTAATAAAGTATTATTTTATCTGTTATTGATTTTCCATCTTTACCTTTCATCTCGATCAGGTAAGTTCCTTTAGTTAAATTTCCAATAATTATCTGATCTGAATTTTTCTGTTCTTTAATAAGTATTCCGTTTATGTTATATAATTTAATGTCTGCTTGTTCCGAGAGGTAAATGTTACTTTTATCAGCCCGAATGATTCTGATTATTTCATTATTTTCTCCCAAAGTAATTCCCGAAGGTATAACTGTAATACTTTCCGACCTCGGGCTTAATGCTCCGTTACGGTAACTTACTGCTCGTACATAATACATATTGCTTTTTGACCGGTCAGCTGTGAGATCAGTATAAAAATTAGTTTCAGGAAATGCTATAGCCGTGTCATTTCTGAATAATACATATCCACATGCACCAGACACAGATGACCATGAAAGTAAATTATTTTCCATTTCAAGTCCTTCAGGCAAATGAGGAGTAACAGTTTCCTGAGTCGGATCCCATGAAAGGGTATCTTTTCTGAAAAAATAATCCATTGTATAATATGAATATACTTCATTAGTTGTAAGTTGTTTACTCCATTCCACACGTTGTGATACATCTATAAGTTCTCCGTTATAATTTTTGCTCTGATACTCGGCATAACATCCTGAAAGATGATTATTTGTGCCGTCCCATATCGACCAGCCTTCATTTTTTATAAAATCACCCATCAGACAATTTACAAAAACTGAAGAAGCATTAGGCTGCCATGGACGTCCCAGATAATAACTGTTTGCGGGAACATCATTATCTGAGTTTAATATGCATGAAGTAAATAATAATCCATGATAAAAAGTTCCGTCCGGTGTCTGTGAAGTCAGTTTGGTATCAGAAGGAGCTGTAATATAATGCCCTCCTTTCACACATCGAATTTCGCATGAATCGAAAACTGCGGTTGATTCTCCGAATATAAAATCAGTAGCACCCTCAATATAACAATGAAAATTATACTGACGATTCTTATGTGCATAATATGTATCCTGATAGCCGATAAAACGGCAGTTTTTGAATACCTGCCGGTCACCGGTTACTCGTATAGCAACTGCCTGGGCTATACTACCTGCTGTATTTCTCACTGTCAGGTTTTCAACATATAGATCATTACCCTCAGCCAGAAAAGTATATGACTCTGCAGTATTTATCAAAGATGTTTTTCCTGCATAATCATTCCAGCTAATTATAACGCCATCAACGCTTTCGCCTATCAGACTTACATTACGTTTTAATGAAGATAGATAAATCTTTTGATTATAAGTTCCGTTTTTGATAAAAACTTTAATACGTTTTGATGCATTTGACGGTACGGCATCCAAAGCTTTCTGGATAGTACGGTAATCGCCAGAACCATCAGCGGCAACAATGATATCAAACACCTGGCTGTCAACAGTAAAAGTAATAAAAATACTTTGTAATATCATTAACAAAATGATTCTTCCTTTTTTCATAATCAGCTATGGCTATTAAAATCTATCTGATGATGATTTTTTCTGTACTTTTATTTCCATTAATAAAAGTAATTTCTATAAAATAAATTCCTTTTCTGAGGTTTGAAGGTAATACCACCAGTCCGTGGCCGGTAATATTGTTGAGAGGTATTGCAGTACCCAGAATGGTAAACAGTTGCATATTCCTGATCATTCCGGTACTTGTTACATATATTTTGTCATCAGCAGGATTAGGATAAATAAATATTTTATCTTCTGTCGGATAACTGACAGTTGATACATCGGGTTCAAGATAAGGAATATTTGAATTCAGGTAATGTTCAAGATGTGAATATCCGTCTGCTGTTATAATTTTACCGTCCTCAGAGTTATTTGGGTCAAGACCATTATTCAATTCCCAATTATCGGGCATTCCATCATGGTCGGTGTCGGGAGGGATTTTTGCCTGTGATGGCATCCGGTATTCAGGCCATCCGCCGACAGCAGTCTGCGAGTCGATGATGCCTTTATTTTCTCCTACAGAGCCGTCACCTGTTATTGCTATTTTTCCTCTGACTTCATCAATTATTCTTGAATCAACCGCATCACGAATGGGGTAAATTGCGCCGGCCCATGCCAGAACTGTGTCAAAGGCCTCATGAGCTGACTGCGTAGTCACCGGTTCAACGGTAAACTCTTCAAATGTCTGAATATTCTCAATTCCTCCGACGTTGGAGGCATTAACACCAAGCCAGTTATTATCATTCATACCGCCTTCAATACCTTCCATATAATTACCCGCAAAATACCATTTTGCGTAGCCGTTGGCTGTATTTCCTTCAGAAACATACGACGGAGCTGCAAAATACAATGATGAAGAAGTAGCCGGACCGGGCTTGTAATAATTATTTACCATGTTGGTATTACAACGTGCTTCGGGAGCAAATATTTCCTGCTCACCCCCGTATATTGCACCTGAATTGCGCCAGTTGAAGATAACATTATTTCGAAAATCAAGAAGAGCGACAGTGTCATGAGCACGACTGCCATTAATACGAGGTGACCGGCTATTATTATGTGCAATCAGATTATGGTGGTAAGATGCATATTGGCCTCCCCACTGCCCTGCATACCCCCGGGGGCCTTTAGTATGGTATGAATCGTAAAGGCTTTCGCTTATTATACACCATTGCACCGTAGTATATTTATTATCATAAAACGTGGCGTTTTCTTCAATTGCCCAGCTGAACGAGCAATGATCAACAATGAAATTATGAGCATTTTCAATATTAAGTCCTGATACATTTGATTTAAGTTCATCGCCTGGTCTGAACCGTAAATAACGTATAATCAGATTACTTCCTGATAGTTTAATACTTCCATTTTTAATGCAAATCCCATCACCCGGAGCTGTTTGCCCTGCAATAGTCATATTCGATCGGCTGCTCTTCAGTTCAAAAGTGCTTAGTTCAACCACTCCGGAAACTCTGAAAACGATTGTAATCGGATCGTCGCCCTCGGTATTGAGTGCAGCACGCAATGTACCGGGCAATGTATTTCCATACTTATCCTTATCGAGTAGGCTGGTAACCTCAATTACTCTGCCTCCGCGTCCGCCGTTGGCATATTTTCCGTAACCTTCAGCGCCGGGAAATGCAAGTTGCTGAGGAAATACGTTAAATATTATTCCCACACCCAAGATTATAATAATAAATAACTGTCTCAGTAATTTAATTTTACTGTTCATACCAACTTGTTTTTAAGAAAAATATGCTGCCCGTTAAGCAGTAAATCAGCTGCACCACGGGCAACATATTATAAAAAACTATATCTGATTATTTTTTCAGAAGTTTAATAATGTTAGTCTGGTTGTTAATATTTATTTCCACCAGATAAACACCGGCTTTAAGGCCTGAAATATCAATGGTGTTATTGCCATTGTATTCACGTTCAAACACTTTTTCTCCCAGAATGGTATATATCGCAATTCTTGCAGGTATAGGTTCGCTAAGCATAATAAAGTCAGTTGCCGGATTGGGAACAACAGTAATTGTATGGATAATTGCATCATCAATACTGCTTGGCTGGCCACTGATGGTTATGGTTTTTTCTCCATATACATTTGAACCATCATTAGCTGTTGCCCTTACTGTAAGCGTGCCATTACCCGTTGCAGTGATCCGGATTGTATTGGCGTTGAGTTCTTTATAGTTAGCGGTTCCAGTGCCGGATAAACTCCAAGTAAGCGACTTATCATCGGCATCAGCAGGAGTAATAACAGCTATGATATTAAGTGAATCTCCCTCTGCAGTGATTGCTGACGAGGGTGTACCATCCATTCTGAAGGATGCCAGTGATATACCGGTAACAAAAATCTGCGGATCAATTGTAATAATCACTGTATCAAACAAAGCAGGGTTATAGTTTGATGTAGCTGTTACTTTTACTTTTCCGGGATTCACTGCCGTAAGTAATCCATTTGAAGCCGCCACTGTTGCCGATCCTGATGTTCCGGCATAGTTGTTAATTATGCTCCATGTTACGGTGAGATCAGTGCCGCTGCTTAAAGTAACGTCAGCAACAAGCTGCACTTCATCACCAGGTATGATTCTCCCGGTTACGGGTCTGATCTTCACGCCAACCTGAGGTACCCAGCGCGGATCACCAATTGCACCACCATCGGTAGCCACAGTTAAAAGTGATGAAGTGTCGGGTAACATGAAATAGCGGGATGCTGAATCAGAAAATGCCGGATAATAAGCGTAGATATCACTTACATGCACATTGGCCTGTCTTGCAACTGAATCAAGGTTATATTTGCCCAGTTCAAGGTTCGACCAGAAGTTGTGGAATGTTGAATGGCTGAAAATAAATTCTCCGGCCAGTGTGTCAATTCTGAAAGGCCTTGCGTTGGCAGTGTCAAGCAAAGTGCTAACAATGTTGTTGGTAAATGTTAAGTGTACTGAACCGTCTTTAGGATCATTTGACTGTATAAATGAATTTGTCCCTTTTACCACCTTAAAGAAAGTGTTACGGTTCATTAT
>JAJUGM010000008.1 GCA_029268165.1 Bacteroidota bacterium | reverse complement strand
CATAATTTGGATTTTTTCAACACTCATTTATCTGATGCTCATAACCGATTTTGTTAATTATTTAAGAAAACAATTTACATTATCTTAATTAAAGGTTGATAAATCTTTTTTCAGCAAATCGTTATACAGAAAATGAAATTTGATTTTTATTTTTATATTTAACCCATAGAAATCTAATTTTTTACCAAAATACTGGATGAAATCACTTGGTTGCAAAAACATAACAATAATAAAATCAGCAACATGTGATTCCGGAAGTTTTCGGAACTATCATACCTTACATTATAAATTTTATTATGATGAAATTACATCTCATTGACTTTGTCATCATCCTTGCATACCTCACTGCAACAGTAGTAATAGGAATTGTATTAAGGAAAATAGCACAGCAAAGTAAAAAATCATATTTACTTGGGGGAAACAAGCTCCCCTGGTATTTGCTGGGTCTATCCAATGCTTCGGGCATGTTTGACATTTCAGGCACAATGTGGCTTGTAACGTTACTTTTTGTTTACGGTTTAAAGAGTATCTGGATACCTTGGTTATGGCCGGTTTTCAATCAGATATTTCTTATGGTTTACCTGTCTTCCTGGTTAAGGCGTTCAAACGTAACCACAGGTGCTGAATGGATTGGTACACGATTTGGTAAAGGCAACGGTGCAGGCCTTGCTCATAATATTGTTGTGATATTTGCACTTATTTCATGCCTAGGTTTTCTGGCTTATGGTTTCGTCGGTCTGGGCAAGTTCATCGAAATATTTATTCCGTGGGAAGTGGTGTCACAATATGTTCCTTTTGAGGTTAAACCGGAATTCGTACCTCACCTTTACGGAATTGCCTTTACGGCATTTGCTGTCTTTTATTCAGTTTTGGGTGGAATGTCAAGCATTGTATGGGCTGACTTGCTGCAATATTTTATAATGACTGTTGCTTCGGTAATCATTGGTATTATAGCAATGAATGCCCTGTCAACGCATCCGCTCATTGTTCCCGATGGCTGGATGAGCCCATTTTTCGGAGCAAAGCTTGACATTGACTGGTCAAACATTATTCCTGAAGTAAACCAAAAGATTGCCACTGATGGCTATTCACTTTTTTCATTGTTTTTTGGCATGATGCTTTTTAAGGGGATTCTTGTCAGCGCCGCCGGACCTGCACCCAATTATGACATGCAAAAAATACTTGCCACACGTAGTCCCAAAGAAGCCTCTAAAATGAGCGCTTTTGTTTCGGTTATCTTAAACCCTGTAAGATATTTCCTCATCAGCGGCTTTGCTGTTCTTGCACTGTTATTTTATGATAAGCTTGACCTGATCATTGCCGGGAAAATCGATTTTGAACAGATTCTACCCTCAGCTATAAATGAATTTGCTCCTATTGGCATCATGGGTATTCTGCTTGCCGGATTACTTGCTGCTTTTAATGGCACCTTCGCAGGCACTTTAAATGCAGCTCAGGCCTATATTATTAATGACATTTATCTGAAATATATAAGGCCCGGAGCCTCGTCGAAACAAATAAAATATACAAATTATCTTACAGGACTTATTGTTGTGGTTATCAGTGTTATATTAGGCTTTTTTGCCAAAAATGTAAATACCATGCTTCAATGGATTGTATCGGGCCTTTGGGGCGGGTATATAGCAGCCAATGTACTTAAATGGTACTGGTGGCGGTTTAACGCACATGGGTATTTCTGGGGTATGTTGGTGGGAATAGCTGCAGCTCTTCTGTTCCCTTATATTCTACCGCCTCTTTTCCCTTCCATTCCGGAAGATATTATTTTGCTGTATTTCTTCCCTCTGTTCCTTTTAGTTTCCGTGGCCGGCTGTATGATCGGAACCTACATGGCACCACCTACCGATGAAACTGTGCTGAAAGAATTTTACCGGACAGTCAGACCGTGGGGATTCTGGAAACCTGTTCATAATAAGGTTGTAACTGAAAATCCTGATTTTAAAAAGAATACAAATTTCAAACGCGATATGTTTAACATATTTGTTGGCATTATTGCACAAACATGCCTTGTTGCGTTTCCTATATTTATTGTTTTGCGGAAATTTGATTATCTGGCCGTTACTATTGGAATAATAATTATAACAGGTTTTATTCTGAAGAAAACATGGTGGGATAAGCTGGATGAATGATTTTTCCCTTTTGTCAAATTTTCCTTTACCCGTCTCTCTTCATCACCTCATCACTTCGTTATCTTGTTACTTTGTCATTTTATTTAAATCTTATACTGCAGTATGCATATCTTTGAGAGAGTCTAAAATAATTATGCCTCAATATATCAGAGAAAACAGCTAAATTTAACTATTTAATAAATCAATTATGGACAAAAAGGAATATAAGAAAAGACTAAGGCAAATATTTGATAAACACAATAAGCTGATAAACAAAAAAAACAAACGTATTGAAAAAAATTACAACGGCATATACTACCGTTATAAAAGGCCTGTTATTACGGCACAGCATGTTCCAATATTCTGGAGATTCGACCTGAACCCTAAGACCAATCCTTTTCTTATGCAAAGGCTCGGCATCAATGCTACTTTTAATGCAGGAGCTATGGAATTCAACGGCCGCTATATTCAGGTTGTAAGGGTAGAAGGATGGGACAGGAAGTCTTTTTTTGCAATCGCTGAAAGTCCTGATGGTATTAACTACTGGCGTTTCTGGGATTTTCCTGTTACCATGCCAGAAACATCTGAACCTGAAACAAACGTTTATGATATGCGTCTTACACGGCATGAAGATGGCTGGATATACGGACTTTTTTGTTCAGAAAGGAAAGATCCTTCGGCTCCGCCGTCTGATACCTCCTCGGCTGTTGCTGCCTGCGGCATAGCCCGGACGAAGGATTTACTCAAATGGGAAAGGCTTCCTGACCTTGTATCCTATACGGGCCAGCAGCGTAACTGTGTGCTTCATCCTGAATTTTATAAAGGCAAATACGCCATATATACAAGACCTCAGGAAGGTTTTATTAATGTCGGTTCAGGCGGTGGCATAGGCTGGGCACTGATTGACTCAATGGAAAAGCCTGTAGCACATAAGGAAATAATCATCGACGACCGTATTTACCATACAATAAAAGAAACCAAGAATGGCCTGGGCCCAGCACCAATAAAAACATCCAAAGGCTGGCTGCAGTTGGCTCATGGCGTGCGTATGTGTGCCGCCGGTTTGCGTTATGTGTTGTATATATTTCTAACCGACCTTAAAGAACCATACAAGGTAATAGCAAGGCCCGGAGGATATTTTATGGCCCCCGAGGGCGAAGAAAGAGTGGGCGATGTGTCCAATGTACTGTTCTGCAACGGATGGATAAAAAAAAGCAATGGCGAGGTGCTTATATACTATGCATCATCAGATACGCGTATGCATGTAGCCGAAACAAGCGTTGACCGGTTACTTGACTATGTGCTGAATACGTCCGAAGATGGATTGCGTTCGGCTATGAGCGTTATACAACGCAATGAACTAATCAGCAAAAACCTGGTGTTTCTTAAAAACAATAAAATATAACTGGCATGGTAATTGAAAGGAAATATAGGTAAAAGAGCAAAGAACAAAGCCCCGATAGTTATCGGGGAAGAACAAAGAAAAAGCCCCGATTGATATCGGGAAAGAGTAAAGAACAACATAGGAGGAAAGCTTTCAGGGAAGAACAAGGAATCAACAGTCAGGTGGTAAATAATAACCATAATATCTGCAACCCTGACGAGAGTATATCCGTAAAATATCTAATAACTTATTAAATAACCAGAGAAATGAAAAAATTATTAATTGGCGTGATGGCAATTACTTTAATAGTTGCCGGATGTGAGTGGCTCGAAGATAATACCTCCGGGTTGAGTGAGGAAGAAATTATTGAAGGACTGAAAACTGCTCTTAATGTAGGTTCTGATTCGGCATCCACCAATTTGTCTGTTGTTAATGGATATTATGGCAATTTGCTGGTAAAAATACCCCTGCCTCCTGAAGCAGCATCGGTAAGATCAAAGATAAACAGCAATAATACACTGGCTTCAATCAGTTCAGCTATAGGCCTTGATGATCTTTTTGAAGATGTTATTCTGGCAGTAAACCGCTCAGCCGAAGATGCAGCCAAAGAGGCTGCCCCCATCTTTAAAAATGCCATTATGGATCTGACAATTTCACAGGGATGGGATATCCTGCACGGCAAGGTACCTGCAAATACAAAATCAACTGCTGAAGATTTTGATTCTACCGCAGCAACAAAATACCTGTCGCAGGAAACATACGACCCACTAACTGACTTGTATGCCCCAAAAATTAACGCATCACTCGGCAAAGATCTTGTAGGCACTTATTCGGCCACTGAAATATGGACAAACCTTACGACTAAATATAATACTTTTATGACACGAAGTGATGTGCAGTTAGCCTTAATGGCTGCAGCCGCACTGGGTAATGACCTCAATCTGCCATCGTCAATCAATACCGACCTGGGTGAATTTTCAACACAGAAAGCACTTGACGGATTATTTTATATGGTTGGCCGTGAAGAAATAAAGATACGCCGTGACCCCCTCGCGTGGGCGCAGACCGCAGTGGGCAATATTCTAAAGAAAGTATTTGGGTCAGATGAATGATTCTAAACACATTAAGGAATAAATGATAATATAATAAATTCTAAGTCATTAATTCAAACCATCTCATCATTATATAACCATAAGCTTAAGAATAGAGGAGGTATTTTTTACTGTCCTGAATTTATTTAGGATTAATGACAACAAATTCATATCGTTGAATAAAGAAGAAAAGATGAAAACAATACAAATTAATATACCAGATACTGTTGACTTGCCGGACAGAGAAGCAAAAATGCTTCTTGCCACAAGGCTTTATGAGAAAGGCAAATTATCCCTTGGACAAGCTGCTGAGTTAGTAGGTTTATCGAAAAGTGCTTTTATGGAGTTGTTGAGTGACTACGATGTTGCAATATTCGATATTTCAAACGAAGATCTCGACCAGGATATAAAAAATGCAAAAAATTATAGTCTCTGATACAAGTTGTTTAATTTTGCTTAAAAAGATCAACAGGCTTTATCTGTTACAGAAATTGTTTAGCCAAATTACAATAACAAAAATCATCGCTGATGAATTTGGTAACGAGCTCCCGGATTAATTATTATTGAAAATCCAGTAAATTATACTTATCAGAAAATATTAGAAAGCTTTTTAGATAAAGGCGAAGCAAGTGCTATGGCTCTTGCTTTAGAGAAAAAAGAATGTCTGCTTATTATTGATGATAATAAAGGAAGAAAAGAGGCCAGACAATTAGGTCTAAATTTCACAGGAACTTTAGGAGTTTTAATAACTGCAAAAGAGAAGGGTTTGATTGGTAGTATTTCTGAAATCATTCAGGAAATTCAAAATACCAATTTCAGATTAAGGTCAGACTTGATAAATGAAACTAAAAAAAGGTGTGGAGAATAAAATAACAACTACCTCTCAAGCATTGAAGGCACAAATGTGCTTTCCGCAAGATTTGAACCCAGCCTGAAATGATCAATCTGCATTACTGACCTGCGCCCGTTTTGTTCGTTTCTCATTTCCATATAACTGGCAATGTATTTACCATCAGGCTGTTTCTTATACTGACCGATAGTCTGTGTTTTAAGCAAACTACCATCTAAATCATAAAATTCTACTTTGTAACAGAGATAATTTCCCTGTCCGATATAGGCAATTTTTTTACTGAATCCATATTCATCCTCAATAGTCTTGTCCTTGCAAACGGCTTCAATTTTCCAACAGATAATACCATTTAAGGTTTCTGTTCCCATTACTTTATATTTAAAATCATCGAGGCTGGGCTTGCTCATATCAGCATTAGTAAATTCTGAACCCATGAAATTCTTACCCCTTTCGCTGCTCACTATGCGGCGTGTTTTGCGCAAAGCAGGCATATATATCCACATATCATCGCTGGTATTTTCGTTGTCATATACCAGTATAGCAGTGCCTTTAACATCGGCCGGAGCAATAAATCTCATCATGGTTTTGTTTGTCACGCCAAATTTCCTGCTTACGGTTGATATCTGACGGATCCGCTCACTTCCTTTGGCATCATATATTTTCAGTGTCATAGCCATTTCAATGGCATCAAAGTCAATAACCTTTGATGCTTTTTCCATTATATCCCTTGCATTCTGGGCAAAAGCAACACTAATACCCATGCAAAACACAACAAACTGAAAAATAATGGTCTTCATACTATTTATATTTTAAAAGTTTGTAATTACTGTTTTTGCAAAAATTTTGGCTTGATAAGATTAACAGTTGCAGGTATTAAAACAAGCGCACAGAGCAGGCACAACAATAACGAAATGATAATTAAAAATGCAAATGATCTGATGACAGGGAATGCTGAAATCAATAAGACTGAAAATCCAAGAATAACGGAAAATGCATTAATGCTGATACCCCTACCCATAGTCTTCAAGGCTATTTTTACAGCCGATGAATAAGAATTCCCTGAAGCGATTTCAGTTTTTAGTCGCCAGAACATCTGAATGGTAAAATCAACACCAAGTCCGATAGAAATAGATGATAATAAGGCTGTAACAATATTCAGTTCAATGCCTGTCCATCCCATAATGCCAAAGGTGCATAAAACCGCAAAAACAAGCGGAAGGCTTCCCAGCAATCCGGCTAAAATACTCTTGAAAATAACCGACAGTAAAATCAGGATAATAACAAATGCAAACAGCAGGGAATAATATTGTCCTGTAACTACCGACTGGCATATTTCTTTGTCAATCAGGCTATAACCACCTGTTAATGTTTTGCGGGGATCATCTTTCGTAATATGATTCAGGGTATTAATCACCTGATTTATTTCCTTCATACTGCCTGCCTGATACTGGATTGTAAGCAAAGCTTTTGTATAGTCAAAATCTACAATATCTTCAAAGTCCCCGGGGTCACCGCTCATTGAATATAATTCAAGATATTGCGCCACTGCATCGCGGGTGTCAGGTATTTTATCATACTGGTTATCAGAGGGGTCGTTAAGAGCAGTGCTAATTTTTCTTATAATAGTGGCAATAGAAGTTACACTTCCCACGTTTGGTATTTTCTCGAGTTCTTTTTCATAACTGTCAAGTCTTTTTAGCAATGCAGGATCTTTAATATCGCCTTCAAACATTACCATAATCATTTTGTTGCCGCCAAATTTCTCATTAAGAATTCTGATCGATGTATTGAAAGGATGATGTTGAGGAAGAATGTTATTGGAATCCTGAGCCACCTTAAACCATACAAATCCTGTAACAGAAAATATCAGAAAAATAATAAAGGTATATATAACCCATTTTGGCCTTTTGTTTGCTGCAGTTACTGCCGCATCGAGCAACCTGTCAACAGGTCCGTCAATATGTCCGGCATAGCTTTTCTGAACCTTTCCTTTTCTAAGTAGGGTCATTACTGACGGAATATAAATTAGGCTTAGCAACAGGGCAAAGCCTACACCAATTGATGCCACAACGCCTATCTGGCTTGCCGGTTTAAGTATATGAACCGTTAATCCCATTACGCCTGCAATGGTCGTTAAGCCACATAACAAAACCGGACTTTTTAAATAATTGAATGATTCCACAGCTATGCGTTCCATAGTGATGTCAGGCTGTGTGGCATTAAGTTCCTGGTATTTTGTAACGAAATACACACCATAGTTATTGGCAATAGCAATCATCATAATAGGCACCAGTATACCTATAATGCTTAATTCCCAGCCAAATAAAGGGATCAGCGCCATAGTAACAACAATGGAATATACCACAACTGAAAAGGGCAACAACACCCCACGTTTTTCTTTAAATGAAAGCCACAGAAAAATGAACATGACAATCAACCCAATGGGTAAGAGCAGCATCATGTCACGGGCCACTTTGCGGTTGGTTTCATCCCGCAGGTAAGGCTGCCCGTTTATATATACCTTTTCAGTACCCGGAAATTCTCTTAGTTTTTGGTCTAAAACCTCCATAAGGCTTCTGTCATCAGTTTCTTTACCTGCATTTAATATGATTAATGTATATTTAAAATCTTCAGAAACAACAAATTTATAGGCAAGGTCATTGTTCCTGATTTCGTTCCGCAGGATTTCCTTTTCTTTTTCTGTTTTTGGTATTGTTTTAACAACAGGGTCAACAATCATAACGCCTTCCTCGCCTCTGATATTCTTAACGTCAAAAAGAGAAATTACCCTTTCGAATTCACTCATGCGGTTAAATTCCCTGCTTAAATCACGTATTCTTGATAATGTTGCCTCACTCAATACATCTTCTGATTCAAAAACCAGAATGACCGGTTCATTATTGCCGAAAATTTCGCTTATTTTATCGGTATTTGCCTTTGGCGGTATGCTTTGCGGAAGGTATGATTCGAGATCGGGGTTAATACTAACCCTTGTCAATGGTAATATACTGGCTACCACAACCAGCAGCGTACATGAAATAATTACCCATCTGTATTTTATGATGAAATTCTTCGGGTGCATAATCATTAATAATTAAAAATTTACTTTCAATTCAACAAAAAAGCCATTAAGGACTGATTTCGAATAACTGAATAACGCATCTTCCGGCCCATCCATGTATGATGCTCCTGCTGCCAATGAAAGCGCATCAGTTGCTTTCAGCGTTATTTTAGGCCGAATAAAATATTCTTCTGAAGTAAGATTGTAATATCCTGTAAATTCAATATTCCAGACATCATAAGCAAACGACCTGCTCAGATTAATCATCAGCGCATGATTAGACTCTTTTTGCTGATAAAATATCCTACGGTTGAACATTTCCGATTCATAATATATCTTTTGCTGCACATATTGCATTTGTGCCAGCGGATCGGAAGGGTTTTCGAGGACTGGTTCTGCGTATAAAGTGAAATCAAGCGTGTATTTGCCTATATATTGCAAAATAGCATTAACACCGCCAAAATCATGTTCAATGCCCAGGACATACGAAAAATCAGGATTCGGAATATACATAGCCGTATCATAATTGCGGGTGTGATTGAAAGCCATTTCGCCTCTTACAATCCACGTATTCAGTGGCATCGCAAAATCAGCCCCTAAAGTGTTCTTAAGATAAGGGACGGGTGTGCTGGTTAGGGCAGGAAAACCGCCTGACCAGTCAATATTGCTGACATTGTATCCGTGAAACGGGTCGTAACCTCTGAACCATGAAAGAGAAAAACCAATTCGGGGCAGTTCTAAGTTAGCGCGCACAGCGTAAGAACCATTTTTAAATTGCCGCTCGGGCAACATCACAGGTTCAAATTGCACAAATTCGCCCATATCAAACAGGTCATAACGATAAACCGAAGGAAGATAAAAGGGGATTCCGATTAAGTCAAAATCTATTAACGGCGATAAACGGTATCTAATCCTTAACATAAAATTTGCCATTTTCTGATCGTCAGGGTCCGACGAAAGAAAGAAATAATCATTAGGGGTAATGTTATTGGTTGGATTAAAACCGTCGGTCCGCCCCCAGCTCACAATCTGATTTCCTAGAAATGCATCGAATTTCTCACCACTGTAACCCGCATAAGCTTCTTTTATTTGAAACACAGCAGCATAATCGTTAAAAAATAAACCGCTTCTGAACCTGAGATCAGAATACAAATAGGCATTCCCCTGCGCGTACTTTCCCTGCAAACAAAATTCACCAAAAACCGACGAATAGTCATAATTTTTGTTTGCGCCGAAAACCAGACCACGCGTAAAACCGTTGAGAGTTAAACCTCCTTCACTCATATTTTTATTCTCATTCAGAAAAGGAGTAAATACTAAAGAATCCTGTGCATCAATCCCTACGCAGAAAATAAATACAACTATTAATGTAACCAAATACCTTGTCATTGCCTTAATTTTAATAATAACCTTCAGCAAATTTAGAGATGTCAAGGTTGTGAAATGGTTCAATTTTTAAAAGCCGGACTACAAGATGTGGTTCATACTTAAAAAGTAAAAAATCTGAACCTTTCTGTATTCCTATTCCGTATAATGTAATTGTGCAAAAAATTTGCGGTTTTTAAATGAATTTGCTATTTTTCTCTGAACTTTTTAAAAATTAGGCCTGATTGTTATTGTAGCTTTTTATAAAATAATAAATATGAGAAACCTTGCATGGTCGTTGATGTATATAATTATTTCCGGGACACATGCTTTTTCACAAATTCCCAGTCTGTACAAAGAAGTAGATCATATTATTTGTGTAGTGGAGGACCTTGGCGCCGTTAAAAAAACATGGCAGCAGCTTGGATTTAATCAGTTGTGGGATGATATTGACGTAATGATTGTTTCAAGGCTTCCCGGTATGGACGGCCCTACAATGGGTAAGATGGCAGTCGGGTATCTTGATAAGGCAAAAATAATCTGGATTCAGCCGTCGAAAATTCAGAATCCCTTTTCGGAATACATGAAAGCATGGAAAGAAGGGGTATTTGCTTTAATTTATCCTGTAGATAATATGAAAATACTTAAACGTGAAGCGCAAAGACTAAGAGAAAGAGGCGTTATCATATATGATAATCTTGAATTACGATCTCATGACGGTAAAGTAAATTTTTATGTCTTTAATACGGCAGAACAGGGAAAATACCTGCTGGGTTTTATGCTTACCGATGATATCAGCTTTTTATTTGACCTGAAATGGGAAGGAAGTAACAGGTATAACATGAAATTTGTTCAGTATGCCTTCACTGTTGCCGATGAGGCACCGGTATCGGCATTCTGGACCAGTCTGGGATGGCCTGAAATTGTAGTTACCCATGATTCAGTATATGACAAACAGTATTACGGAAAGCCCTCTGATTATGATATGCGGATTGGCTGGCAGCGTCATGGAACGATTCCTTTAAAGTGGTCCATACCTTTGAAAGGTCCAAATATATACGAGGATCATATTAAGGCACATGGGGCAGGTTTTCATTACCTGGTTTTTGAAGTGGAAGATATAGACAAAGTGATAAATGACCTGACAAGCAAAGGCTTTGTTATTTCACAATCGGGAAGTTGGGGCGAAAAGGGTAAACCTGGATCAGGCCGGTTTGCTTATCTTGACCCCCAAGGATTGGGTGGAATTACCATAGAGCTAATTTGGAGGTTTAAAGACAATATTGAAGCTACAAACTAAACATTTTAAATCGTAATTTTATCCTGAAAAAATCTGACTAAAGTGAACAAGATAATTTTATCTTTTTTGATTGTATTATCCTTCACAAAGGCCGAAGGGCAACTAATTGATCATTTCGGCCTGAAAACCGGACCTGGTTTGTCAAACCTGCACTGGAAATATTACTATGATGATTTTTCAGATTTATCAGGCTGGCGGGACAATATGACCGGATTCTCGGGGCAGTTGTTTGCTGAAAAAGACATACATAAATATTTCTCACTGCACACGGCTTTAGGCTATATTCAAAAAGGCTATAAAAATGATCTTAAATTTACAACCGGAGAAGGTGAGGAACTTGAAGTAAAAAAACCCAATGTTTTATTGCATCAGTTGTCTTTAGATATTTCATTGAAAGTCAATTTAATGAATAGTGACTTCATGCCTTATATACTAACAGGTTTGCGCGGGGATTACCTGCTTGATTATCGTGGTGTAATTGTTGATTTTCATGGGAATGATTCAGAACTGGATAAAGAACTCATTGATGATTTTAATAAATTTACATTAGGCGCTCTTATGGGTGCCGGACTTATCTATAAAAATCTTGTATTTCTTGAAATGGAATATAATCCTGTTTTAACAAAATATTTTAAATCAGACCTGATAGCCATAACAGGTCATTATTTCGGCCTGACAGCAGGCCTGAATATTCATCAGCTTATCAAAAATAAAAAGCAATAAATTGTACGCTCAATTTTGTTTTATTATCTTTCATTATACCTGAAATTTTAAAAAAACAATTCTCATTCATTTTTCGTATAAGTATTAATAAACCTATTGATTTATGAAACTCACAACATTAATTTTCTTCCATTTTTTGTCATGTGTTGCTTTATTCTCTCAGGATAACGTACAGATAACCGTTAACATAAGAGAAAACCGGAAAGAGATTTCGCCCTATATTTATGGCCGCAACAATTCTTTGTCGGATAACAGCAGTAATCCTTTGAGTAGTGCTGAATGGCAGCGGCTGCGTGATGCCGGAGTGACCTTCTTTCGCGAAGGAGGAGGCAATAATTCCACCAAATATAACTGGAGGCTGCATCTTTCAAGTCATCCCGACTGGTATAACAATGTATATGCTCATAACTGGGATTATGCGGCGCAATCGCTACAGCAAAATATACCCGGGGCTCAGGGAATGTGGACGTTTCAGCTTCTGGGCAAAGTTGCAGGTAACACCAATAACAATTTTAACGACTGGGAATATAACCAGTCACAATGGTGGAGCGGTGTAAGCCAGAACCTTGCCGGTGGAGGAGTTGTTAATCCTTCTGGCGGACCTGATGCGCTGGTTGAAGGTAATCCCGACTTATACCTGGTTAACTGGCCAGCCGATTCAACCGTAAAGATTCTCGACCACTGGTTTGGCGCCGGCGGGCTGGGCCTCGACAGCAATCGCCTGAGGTACTGGAATATGGATAACGAGCCGGAAATCTGGGAAGGAACTCATGATGACGTTATGCCCACGCAGGAACCTGCCGAATCTTTTATGCAGCGCTATTTTGCCGTTGCAAAGGCAGCACGGGCTAAATTCCCCGGTATTAAACTTGTTGGTCCTGTAACCGCCAACGAATGGCAGTGGTATAACTGGGCAGGCACAGACTGGGCAGATGAGATCTGGTATGAGGATAAGAGATATCCATGGTTGAAATTTTTTATCAAACGGATAGCTGATGAACAGATGGCAAGCGGCATCAGATTGCTCGATGTACTTGATGTGCATTTCTACCCTTCAAGCCAGGTACCTGCACAACTGGTTCAGTACCACCGGGTGTATTTTGACAAAAACTATGTGTTCCCTGAAGCAAATGGTGTTAAGACTATTAACGGCATATGGGAAGACAACATAAACAAAGAATATCTATTTGAACGCTGCCGTGAATGGCTCAATGAATACATGGGAGAAGGGCATGGTGTTACCTTCGGAGTGACCGAGACAGGGATAGCCCTCGATGATCCTAATGTGACTGCAGTTTGGTATGCCTCAACACTTGGCGAATTTATGAAAAATAATGTTGAAATATTTACGCCATGGACATGGAGAAAAGGCATGTGGGAAGTATTGCATTTATTCAGCCGTTACAATAAACCCGTTTCCGTGAAAGCAGAATCAGGTGACGAAACATACGTATCAGCCTATCCTTCAGTAAGCGCGGATAATGATTCACTTACACTTGTACTCGTTAACCGGTCACTCAACCAGACAAAGACCGTGAATATAGCATTTCCTTATTTCAGGCTTGATGAAGGGCTGTTTCAGGTGCTGACTTTAAGTAACCTGCCGGGCAGCGAAACTTTTGTTTCACATACACAGAATGCACTGGTGTCATCGCAAACCGGCAGCACCAATAACATAATCACATTAAACCTGCAACCGCTCTCAGTAACATCGCTTATACTGACAGGAGAAGAAGTAGAAACAGGAATTAACACTGAAATTAATGACCAGTGGCCTGAAATAAAAATATTTCCAAATCCGGTTTCTCATCAGGCAAGTATTATCATGAATATTTCCAGACCGCAAAGAGCAACTGTTGATTTATTCGATATTTCGGGCAGGCATGTTGAAAGGATTGCCGATGAGGAAATGGCAGTTGGGCAAAAAACATATCGGCTGACAAACAATGCAAACAGGGAAGGATTGTATTATCTGCGAATCAGACTGGGGGAAGGAACTTATTTTGAAAAAATAGTATTTGCTAAGCACTAATTAGTTATAAAAATGTTAGTTCGCAAGTTTTTATTGAATGCCTGAATTATATTTATATCAGATTCTAAGTGATTTCAATGGAATACCGCAGATTTGGCAAAACAAACAAGCATCTCAGTGTGATTACCCTTGGTGGCATGCGGTTTATCCATGCCGATGATAAACCCAGGCATTTTATTCCGGATGATACGCTTAAAGAAGCGATAACAACGGTTGAACTGGCATTTAAAAATGGCATCAATCATATTGAAACCGCTTATGGTTACGGAAAGAGTGAAACAGTTCTGGGAATTGTGCTGAATGATATATTAAAAAAACCCCGTGAGCAATATTATCTCATGACCAAAGGCGCTCCGGCGAATGCTGCTGAAACAAGGAAACTTGTTGAAGAACAATTAAATACGTTAAAGACTCCTTACTTCGACTTTTATGCGTGGCACGGAATAAACAATACCGAAAGATACAAAGCTGCCTGTAAAAAAGGTGGTTCTGTATATGAGCTGCTGAAAATGAAAGATGAAGGCCTTATCAGACATGTTGGCTTTAGCACACATGCGCCTATTGAGATTATTATCAAAGCCATTGAAACGGGTTTGTTTGAGTTTGTTAACCTGCACTATTATTACTTTTACCAGCGGAATTACGGGGCCATTGCACTGGCACAGTCGAAAGACATGGGGGTTTTCATTATTTCACCTAATGACAAAGGCGGGCAGCTATTTAATGCACCTGAAAAAATCAGAAAGATTACGGTACCACTAACACCTGTTCAGTGGAATGCACGCTTTTGTCTTCAAAATCCTGCCATTCATACATTATCATTCGGAATGACAAAGGAGGAACATTTTAAAGAAATGCAAGAGATATTTCCCATCTCAGTCCCCATCAGTTCCCGGGATAAAAAAATTTTGCTTGAAATGGATCAACAAAGGTTGCTTGACGATTACTCTGATTACGAAGGATATGACATGGCAGGTGACCCTTCGGGAATAAACATACCTGAAGTATTACGCCTGCGTAAAATGTGGAAATGTTATGATATGCTTGAATTTTGCCGTTACCGGTATAACCTGTTTGAGGAAACGCACCATTGGTTCCCCGGCCGCATGGCAACTGAAGCAAACGTTGAAAAAATCAATATGTCAAAAGTACCCTCAAACATACCCTTAAAGCAAATGTTGCTAGAAGCGCATCATGCCTTCTTTAAAAAATAGGAAATCAATACTACTTATTTATTATGTGAGTTGCTATGTTGCAAAATGAACAAATAAACAGATAAGAAAAACTATATATTTAAACGCTGACGCATTTATTCATACCACACAACCTGCCTGGCACCAATAGCCAGCGGTATTTTTTTTACATTGTTGCCATCGGCATCCATTATATAAATTTCATTATTGCCATCAAAAATAATTTTTGTCCCATCGGGTGACCATGAAGGATTGCCTCCGTAATTTAACAGATTGGTAACATTACCCTGCAAATCAACCACACTGATACCTTCATCGCTCTGATATACTATTTTTGTCCCATCGGGCGACCATTTAGGCCTGATATTATTAATGCCGTCTGTTGTTAACTGCTTCCAACCGCTTCCATCGGCATTCATCACAAAAATATTATTACCAGTAGCATAAAGCATTTCGCCCACACTATCCACTTCATTGTGTACAAACGCTATTTTGCTTCCGTCAGCTGACCAGCAAGGCATTCCTTCATAAAACAGGTGACTGGTAATACGCAAATCTCCTCCTGAACCATTAGCATTTGCCACATAAATATTGGCATTTGCCAGGGTGGTTCCGTTGTCCTCATTCCATGCATCTCTGTATGTTTCAAACATTATTTTTTGGGCATCAGATGACCATGTTGGCCAGTCTTCCTCATAGCTCGACCCATCAGGATCATGTGTTATCTGCACAACAGACGAACCTGTTGTATCCATAATAAAAATTTCGGATGGCGCATTATAACCAAATGATTTATAAGCTATTTTCGACCCATCAGGTGACCATGAGGGCTGTTCATCATAAACTTCATTATTAGTCAGACGGATAAGGTCTGTTCCATCAGCATTTACCATGTATAACTCAGTATCATTTTCATCAGGACAGACAAAAACTAATTTCCCCTTTAGCTTCTGTTCATTGCTGTTGTTGTTATTATCATCTGTATTGTTGTCATTATCTGAGCACATGCTTAAAAAAAAGCTCATTAAGACAATAAGTAAAAACTGATAAAGCCTGCTTACTGATTTTCTTGCTTTCATATTGTTTTTCAGTTAATTGTGAAATAAAACTATGGACGGCTGGTAGTTATAGGCGGTAATATTCATTATACGTTTAAAACCTAAAAATGGTTCAAAAAAAAATTAAAATCTCTGTGTTACACTTGCATTAATTTAAACCTAATTTGTCATTAGTCTTATTTTTCTGATAACCGCCATTAGAAAAATTGGTTGTTTTATCATTGAAACCCCATCCCGAAATCTCAGGACAAATAATCATACAGATAATCCAGAGCTTTCTGGATGGGGTTCCCTTAGACCTTAATAAACAAAAAAACATTTTCTAAGGAATATTAATGTTTTGCAATGATAAATCGACGAATAAAAATTCACCCTGGCGAATAAAAATCTGATGTATTTTTATTCGCCCGGATGAATTTGTTTGTTTATCCTAAATGGGTTTAGGTAAACTGTAACAGTAAATTAATTATTTACATTAAGTTTAATGGTATAATCGTTATATTGATTGCCTGATCGGACTGATAACTTACTAATGAAGCATCCTGATAACCCTTCGGGGTTCCAGAAAATGGTATTATCTCCTGCTTTCAGTTGTCCATGGTCTTTTCGATGAATGAGTCTTCCGTCAGTTGAATATATTTCAAAGATAACATGGGCATTTTGCTGCAGGTTAAAATGAACGGTAGCCTGGTCTGAAACAGGATTAGGATATATTTCAATACCTTCAATAATTTCATCGTTATGAATGCCGCTCATAAGGTTAGTTAAATATACCAATTCAATGCCATCACCTGTTCCGAGGTTTCGTGAATATTTTTTATCGGCAGCATTATTCCAGTGCTCATGGGTTCCAAGGCTTGCAAGGATACTGCCATCATTCTCGGGGTCATACTGTACACCGTTTGGCCAGTTAGCCGGGTCGGCTGCCTGGTGAAGGTAATCATCTGTGCCTTCAAAACGTGCAAAAGGCCCTTTGTTTTCTGTAGCAGGAGAGCCTTCAGTGGGATGATTTTCATCAAATTCCTCATACAGAAAATCATATCCTACTGACTCAATAGCCACCGGATCCTGTGAAAGAAAAAGCGATGAAGGCCAGTCGTTGTTAAAAGGTGCCATACGCCATTTAATTGGCGGGTGCCCCCAGTTTGTTGAACCCCATAAGCCATCAACAAGATATAAAATGGTTTTACCACCAAGGTCTTTATGGCCCATAATATCAACAAAGCATCTGTATACACCGTAATCACCATTGCTTACTTCGCCTGACGCATCGGGGCATGGTAAGGAAGGATGTAAATGCCATGCACCATTTGTAAATGCACCAATTGAACCAAAATGGTTCTTACATCCCAACGAAATGCCTGCACGATGATGCTTCTTTAAGACAGGCAGGTTGATCATGTATGCTGCATCAATATATTCCTGAGGAATGGGGTCTTCAAAGCTATTATCAGCTGCATAAAGAACAGCAGAAGCTGATTGTGTTGCAGGGACACGTCCCACTCCGTTCCCCCAGTAATTTACATCCGGAAAAGCATCATGGCATTTATTGAATGTTACATCATTCATCGGACAATTCGGATCGCCTATGAATATATCATTCTGAGAAACACCGGCTGAATTAATCAGCTGATTTAATATAGCATAACAAATTTGCGGCGAAGTATTGATGTTTTTATCAGGACTACTGTTCCATATACCATTTAAATTAATTTTAATGACTATTTTTTCACCTGTTTTATATCCGATATTTCCTTTGCCACGTGCTCTGTTGTGATAATGAAACAAAGAATCCCATGCGGCTGAATCAGATGTAGTGCCTGTGAGTTGCTGCAAACCAGATGATAACATATTATTCACCACATTCTGGCTGGTATTTTTGTCCATGTACCAGTAATCATTAAAATCATTGGTACATGTTTCTTTTGTGGCATCTGTGTTATGCATCCACACTACCCTTCCGGGAAAAATACCTTTGGCAGTACCAATTGGCACATTTGCTGCCTGATAACCTTGCAAAGGCATAGATAGTACTGTTTCACGGGTATTTACAAGTGTAATAATGCCGGCAATTGTTCCGAGCAAAATAAAACCTCCTGCTAAAAAATATTTTGACTGGTAAACAAATTGACGTACTTTTTTAAAGAAAAAAACTATGCCTGTTATCCCAAAAACATATAAAATGAAAGAAGTGGCTACCGGCAATGTTGCCTTCATACACGGATATTGAATCCGGCTAGGTTTGGGTATTACCCGTATCAGTATCCATAAAACCGATGCTATTCCTAAAATGAAAAACCCAATACGCGAAGACCTGTTAATCTTCTTCAAAAATCTCCAATTCTTCTCAATATAAGAGAAATCATCGTTTTTAATATTTTTCATACTCTATGGTCTTTTTCATGGTAAAATTATTGAATAATGATCTTAATTTTTTTAACAAAGGTATCACCGGTAATCTGAATAAAATAGATACCAGGCGTATAAATTGACCTGTCTGTTATAGAAATCTGAAGCGAAAAATGTTTTTCAGCAAATGAATTAAAGGGAGAAGCAACAAGCTGTCCGTTCATTCTGAATATATTTACTTTTACATTTTGTGATGATGGCAAAATGCCCTGCAGGTTAATAATTTCACTTGCCGGGTTTGGAAATACGTATAGAATCAGATTTTCACTATATGAATCAAATATGGAGGCGGGTTGTACTGTGAAGCTATGGACGGATGACCATGGGCCAATTCTTTCACTCTGCACTGCCGCAACTCTCCAGTAATAAAGCTTACCGCCGGAAAGGTCTGTAACTGCAGAAGAATTTGTAAGTATGCCTTCTATTGTTTTCCAAGGATTAGTAAATACATTCACTGTATCAAGCTGCAAAATATAACCGGTGGCTCCTGAAACAGCCGTCCATGTGAATATTACAGCCGGTGAAATATCGCTTGCATTATCATCAGGGAAAACCAGGAAAGGTGCTTTTAATACAATCAGTCCGGGTATATCGCTAAACCATTCAATACCTTCAGCCGTTGCAACCCAAACATTGCCTTTCATGTCGGAAGTAATGTGATTGATGGTATTGTTTATTAAGCCTTCATTTTCAGTATAATAGTACCAGTCCTGCCCTGTAAACACTGATAATCCCTGTGCAGTGCCAAGCCAAACATTATTATTATCGGGATGGATAAAAACAGTTGTTACGTTATTATCAAGCAACCCCGAATCGGTTTTGTAGATCACCCAATCTTCTTTAGTAATTGCAGATGTGTGCTTTAGTGCCCCATTATCGGTGGCGTACCATTGTAATTCATCTTTTATAGCAGCAGCCCTGAAATTGTCTGAGCTTATCTGTGACCATGGCAGTCCGTAAGCCGAAGCGCCGGTAAAACCATCAACAGCGCTGTAGTTATATCTTGCAACCCCTTTACCGGCTGTTGGTATAAACACCTGTGAATCAGGATCAAATGCGACAATATCTGTAACAGGATAGTCAGAAAAGTTTTGTGTGTTCTGGTCAACATCTGTAAAAACAAATACTGAATCCCATTTATTACCCTTAAATACCGAAATGCCCTTTTCAGAAGCAATCCAGCGATTATGTCTGATGTCCACTGCCACATCAGATACTTTGTTGCTTATAATACCTGAATTTCCTTTATGATAGGTAGTAGCCGATGTAATTCCGTCCACATTGTATGAGGCTACAGTTAAGCCACTGTCAGTTGCCATCCAGAGTTCAGTGCCGTATGAAGTGCGTTCATAAGCAATGTCTTTAATGTTGCTGTTCAGTAAAACAACATCGCCGTTAGCCAGCGTATCATTCTTTGTAAATACCGTCCACGTTGTATCATTGTATCTTGCCAGACCATTAACTGTTCCAACCCATTTTACATTGGCTGAATCAACATAAATAACATTCACATTGTTGCTTGGGAGGCCACTGTTATCAGTAGTTATTGTGTTATTGCCGGTGAAAATATTATCGCTGGTTACCAATATCAATTCAATACCATTACCTGTTTTGAGATTACGTGAATATTGTTTATTGACAGGGTCGTTCCAGTGCTCATATACACCAAGGCTTTGCAGCGGGGTTCCATCACCTTCCGGGTCGTAGGTAATACCGGTTGGCCAGTATGCGGGGTCGGCTGCCTGATATAAATAATCATCCACCCCTGAAATATATGGATATTTCTGGTCAGAGGGTTTGTTTTTATATTCTTCAAGCAGGAAATCAAACCCGACTGATTCAAGTGCCACAGGGTCCTGTGACAGGAATAAAGACGAAGGATAATCATTATTGAACGGAGCCATCTGCCATTTTTCAACAATGCCTTCCCAGTTGCGGCCAGCCCAAATAGCATCCATAATGTAAAGCAATGTCTTGCCTCCAAGATGTTCATGTCCCATATAATCTACAAGGTGTCTGTATTTGCCATAACCCTGGTCATTTGCCGGTAATGAATAGTGCATAAACTGTGCTGATTGTTCATTCGGATTATCGCCATCCTCAATGATTGATCCCTGGTGATTCTTGGCAGCCATGGTTAAACCACCCTCGTTGTGAGTTTTCAGGCAGGGCATATTAATAAAATAGGCTGCATTGACATATTCCTGCGGGAGCCTTGAATGCTTTTGCCCGTCGCTGAATTTCAGCAGAGCCTGGGAGGTAAGCGTT
>JAJUGM010000007.1 GCA_029268165.1 Bacteroidota bacterium | reverse complement strand
TCAGCAGATAAATACCGTTTATAATATTACTTAGCTCTTTAAGATATGAGTTAATTCTTGAAGCAACTTCGGTTTTCAGAGGTTCTTTAAATAAGGCATTAACGGCATCAAGATATTTGATTTCAATCTCATTATATATTCTGAAAAAATTATTGTCTTTTATTGCAGCATGGTTACAAAGGCTTATCAGTTTATCAGTTATCCCGTCGAAAGCTGATATAATAATTATTACCTGCTCAGTCTGGCTTTCGATAATTTTTTTTACCCTCAGGATATTTTCAGGAGTTCCGATTGAAGTACCGCCGAATTTTAAAACTTTCATGTTGATTGCCTTTAATAATTAAAATTCTAAAAATAATATAGATAAGGGGATAAAAAAAGCAATTTACCAAAAAGGTGCTGCCTTACTAAACAATTATGATATTCTGGCTGATTCAGCTGCAACGTTACGATCAATTTTTTTAATGAGCCCCTGCAGGACATTTCCGGGTCCTACTTCATAAAATATATCAGCTCCAACTTTAATCATATTCTGAACCGACTGGGTCCATTTAACCGGAGCTGTTAATTGTTTTTTCAGGTTGGTTTTAATGATTGCTGCATCGGTGGATGGCAAAGCTGTAACATTTTGATATACAGGACAGGATGGAGTAACGAATGTGGCACTGTCAATGGCTTTTTCAAGTTCAACCCTTGCTGGCTCCATAAGCGGAGAATGAAAGGCTCCGCCAACTTTCAGGATTAAAGCGCGTTTTGCACCTGCTGCTGTAAGCTTTGCAACTGCCTGCTCAATTCCTTTTATTGTGCCTGAAATTACAATCTGTCCGGGACTGTTATAATTAGCCGGAACAACAATATCAGGGATTTCTGCACAAATTTTTTCAACAATTTGATCATCAAAGCCTAAAATGGCAGCCATAGTTGATGGCGTAATTTCACATGCTTTTTGCATGGCCTGTGCCCTTTTGGCCACCAGCAAAAGGCCGTCCTCAAATGATAGGGCACCGGCTGCAACAATGGCAGAAAATTCGCCGAGTGAATGGCCTGCAACCATGTCAGGAGCAAAATGAGAACCCATAACTTTGGCCATAATAACCGAATGCAGAAATATAGCAGGCTGCGTTACTTTTGTTTGCCGGAGGTCTTCATCTGTTCCCGAAAACATCAGGCCGGTTATGGAAAATCCGAGTAATTCATTGGCTTTTTCAAACAACCGCCTGGCAACAGGATAGTTATCATACAAATCCCTGCCCATACCTGTAAATTGTGCACCCTGACCGGGGAATACATAAGCTTTCATATATAAATATTAATGTTCTGACACAAAAATAATAAAAGGATTTTAAAAACACAGGTAATATCAAAAACGCTTCAAAACTCTTTTAGCAGATGTTATAAGTTTCTTGATTCTCTCAATATAAACCCAAGTACGACGAATTAACAAAATCATTTGGGCGAATAACAATTATTGTTGGAGTAATTTTAGCAAGTAGAAATGAATGGTGATGGGGCTTTGCCCCATGCCCCACATCCTTTTTTGTCTTAACACAAAAAAGGATGCAAAAAAAGTCAAGGCTCAAGCAGTTTTTCCTAAAAACTACGGCTCGCCGGGCATGCGCAATACAACAGATAGCAAGGTTGGCGGTTAATAATAACCAGGTGCTTTTGGTTACTTTTGTCTTGCGATGTACTCAGATTGTATTGCTTGCATTCGTGGTTTTGAACAGATTGATGGATACGATCAGCCTTGTTGCACTAAAATATCCTTCTTATATAGCCCTGACTGCGCCTTGTTTTTTACGGGAAAACTGCTTAGGCCATTTTCTTATGCGGGACTTCTGCTGCAGATTTAACTGTCTTTTTAAACAGGATCTTATATTGAAAGTTTATGTTATATGTAAAACCGAGTATCAGAAATAAACATTCATCTGTGCTGATAAAAACTATTTTTAAAGAATTTTGGCATGTATGAATGAATGGTGATGGGGCTTTGCGCAATTCACTACATCCATTTTTGTCCTGACACAAAAAAGGCTAATGACAAATCTGGACTTAAATAGTTACTAATTAATATTTTTATAATTATTCAATATGAATAATATTTATATTACTCGCAGATAGTGGCTTATAAAATCCCATTCTTATGAAAAAAGGTAATGAGCCTTACTTAATAACAGTATTTTCAATGGTTTTAATCAACGCAATGGCGTAAACAGCAATGCCCTCTTCTTTTCCCACAAACCCCAAACCTTCTGTTGTTGTGGCCTTTATTGAAACATCAGTTGTATTAATTTTCATTATGTTTGAGAGCTTTTCCTGCATCTGGGGTATATAGTCTTTAAGCTTCGGGTGTTGCAGACATACAGTAGTGTCAATATTGGAAGGTATGAAATTATGTGAGTGTAGCAGTACAATAGTTTTTTCAAGCAGAATAGTACTGCTGATATCTTTGTATTCCATACTGTTATCAGGGAAATGATAACCGATATCTCTGAGATTGGCAGCGCCAAGAAGTGCGTCACAAACAGCATGAATTAAAACATCGCCGTCTGAGTGGGCAAGACAGCCTTTAGTATGCAGTATTTCAATTCCTCCCAGAATCAGTTTCCGTCCGGGTGCAAGTTGATGCACATCGTATCCGAAACCAATTCTGAAGTTCATTATTTTGATGTTTTCCGGCCGAAGTTTGCTCCTAAAGTGAAACGCATGGTATCGTCGAGCGGATTGTTTCTTCCCGATGCTGAAAACAAATAGGAGAAATCAAGGAAAAAGGCATTCAATTGCATACCGATGCCAACGGTGAAATATTTGCGGTTGCCTTTTGATTCGTTTTCATAAAAGTAACCGCCGCGTATGGCAAACTGCTTGCGATACCAGTATTCAATTCCTGCTGCAATCATAATTTCGCGCATTTCTTCGTTGAAACCTCCGGGTGCATCATAGAATGACTGTATCCAGCTAAGTGGTACAGAAGAGGGTTCAGGTTTGCCATAATAAATGGAGTCTCCGGTTTCTGTGTCAACATATAATTTCTGAGGAGTAGGTACCAGTAATTTATTCAGATCGAAAGCTCCGGTAATTGAATTATATTCGTCGAGGTCAACACTAAGGCGTGCCCCGAGCCTGAGATTTGTGGGGATGAATAATTTATCGCTGCCCTCGGTATATGAAATTTTGGTTCCCAGGTTTGAAATGCTCAGGCCCCATGCAAATTCTCCCTTCTGAGCACCCAGTTGAAGAGGCATATGATAATAGGTTGCCAGATCTGCTGCAAAAGAATTTCCGGCGCTGTATTGCTGAACACCAATGGTACCGCCTCCGGTGATGTCTGAGCGGATATACCTGAGCGTAAGCGCTCCCGAAATACGTTCGGAAAACATTCTGGAATAAGCAGCATCAATGGCAAATTCATTGGGGTGATAATTTCCGATTTGGGCACCATATTCATCCCGGAAAATCATATCACCGATAGAGAAATATCTCAGAGAACTGCTGAGAACCTGTTGTTCATCAAATTTATAAAAAAAACTCAGGTAAACCAGGTTAATGTCTTTAACCAGTTTGGTAAGCCAGGGAGTATAAGCCACTGAAACACCTATTTTACCGTCAATAAAAGGATATTTGGCAGCATTCCATTGCTGTGAATTAACATCAGGTGTTGTTGCTACACCTATATCGCCCATTGCTCCTGCCCTTGAATCGGCAGCAATGGTGAGAAATGGTACAGAGGTTTGTAACACATTGAGTGATTTTTTCATACTCTCAGGAATTGGATTATCCTGTGCCCGGCCATATTGAACAACAACAAAAAACAGGCATAAGCCCATTAAGAAATTTCTGAAACTCATCTTCTTATAATTTAAGTGCGACAAAGTTAAAATAAATATTTAAATAATAACCAGGTAGAATTATTTCATAGGCATACGCATGTTTTGAATATATTTAATTTTTTATTAATTAATAACTAAAAATAATCAATTTATTAAAACCATTTGAAATTAAACCTTCATTCATTTCCACCCTTATATGGTATGGGTATATGCCGTTAGCCAGGCGGTTTCCGTTGTTGTCTTTCAGATCCCATTCCAACGGAGAGGAATGAAAGCCTTCTGTAAAAATATTTTGTCTGAGTGTTCTGACAATTCTGCCTGACAGATCAAAAATATCAATAGATACTTTCAAATCTGCGCCGGCTTTATTATGTTCAAACTGGAAATATGTATAATCCCTAGCCGGATTAGGATAGTTAAAAACATTTCTCAGGAATAACTCGCTTTTATCTACCACTTCGAATTCGATAGATGCTTCTGAGGGATTGTTGTAAATATCCCATGCCCTTAACATTACCGTGTGTTTACCAACTGAAAGTCCGGATAAGGGGTAATACAATGTACCATGCCGGAAATCATTCAGACTTGTTTCATAAAAATCGTTCATAACATAAGGCTGGCTGACTTTTTCGTCTAAAATACCGATTATATCATGACCGATGCCGCTGCCGGTAGTATTAATACCGTTTTCATCATGCAGGCGGGCAAAGATTACCGGGTTCCTGTCAGTAATACCTCCGTTGACAAAATGTTCATCATTCATAAATAGTTCTATTTCAGGCCCGTTTTCATCTGGCAGGAAGTCAGGATTGGTACCGCCGGCAATGAAACTGGCATAATACCCTGATGCATCCCTTACAGAGTCCTGTGCGTAATAAGTAATTTTTCCGTTTCCGTAACTGTAAATGATATCTTTAGGCACAATAAACGAAAAAGAAAAATCACCGTTTTTGACCTCGACCTTGCCTTTATATATAATGTTTTCCTGCGTATAGAATTCCATAGTATTGATACCGTCGTTTCCGAGTGTGCTTACTTTCGTAGCTTTGTCAAGCACTGTAGGATAGACAGTTCCGTTAAAATCATTTAATTTATTTGTATTGAGGTCGGTTATATGTCCTTTAATTGTAATTTCCTTAAATGCTTTGAGTGTATCGGTAGGCCCTTCTATTGGTCTGCCATTCAATGAGTCAGTATAAATTAAAAACTCTGGCAAAGGCAAGCGGATGGCCGGGTCACAAAGAAGAATGAAATTCAGTTTGTTTTGATCAATACCCAGTGAATTCTTTGTCAGGCGCATAATATCGCCAAGCCGGTAATACTTTCCGTCGGCGTCACGCTGAAAAGCGTAATTATAAAATTGTGTATTCAGGTAATGGTTATTATCGGCATAAACCACACGGGTGGTTGATACAAGCCCGATACTTCCGCCGTCTGGGTTTACCAGTGATGCCTCGCCTGCAGACAAAGATTCGGAAATTACTCCCTTGTCACTGATTGCAAGTTCGTCAAATCTTGAGAATTCGCATGTTGCGGTTATAAATAGGGGCAGATACCGGTTTGTATAAGACTTGAGTTCTTCACGGGTTAATATTTGTTCCGCAGCCAGGCCTTTTTCGCCACCATGACCAGTATAGTTAAATATGAGGATACCATTATGAATATTATCATAAATGGTTTTATTGACATCAGGATAACGTGCGCCGGTTGCCGTGGAAACCTGCCTGTAGGCATCGAGCATGACTTTTTTGACAATTATGGAGGGATAGTGGGTGCTTACCCATGTGGCAAGTGAATTTGACTGGTTCATAAAAAGGGTGTCGTCATTATATTCCCCGTCATCGCCAACAAACATAATTTTATTCCTCCAATCGCGCATTGAGCTGGCCTGATAATATTGTTTAATTTTTTTAACCACACCCTGTGCATTTTCAAGTGTATTCACCGTCAGTCTTCCGACCCCAATATCAAGGTAATAACTTGCAATTTTATCTGATCCGCCTTCATTGTCGTCAAGAAATCCAAAAAAGTCATCGGTTACATAAGAAGTAGAGTGGTTTAAAGATTCGGTGGACTGGTATGTCAGGATGTTATTGGTATTTCCTTCAATTTGCCTGTGGTTATAAAAAGATCCATCGCCAAAAAGTAACAGGTATTTTAATTGCTGTTGTGTACCTTCTCCACGTTTATAAAGCATACGGGCAAAATCCCGGATTGCGCTCACATCGGGAGTACCCGACGAGAATTCATTAAATATCTGGCTGGTTGTGGTTACCAGCACAGAGAGCTGATCTTTTTCGCGGTGCAATTCTGCCAGTTCCTCTGCCTGTACAATAAACAAAGGGTCGGTTACAATCAGCATCTGAACACTCTCAGAGCCATGTAAATTCTGATTCTGAATCCAACCCACACCATCACCTTGAATTATCGGCTTGGGAAAATTACCCTGAGGGTTCAGCACCACAAATTCGCGCAAGACATCTGTTTCGGCTGTATAATTTAATGAATTGGAATTATAAGTTGCTTCAACTTGTTTTATGTTGTAAAAATCAGTAATGTCCCATATTTTAGCTGACTCAGATACTCCTGAAACAATAAACCTGCTTATTTTTCCGGTACCAATTGATGCCGCATCCCTGAAAAACATAACATCACCGGTCATGATAAGGTTCCGGCGGGCATTGACTGTTATGTAATCAAGCCAGCTTAAATCATTCACGTCAATTTTATTGTAAGTAATATTAACATTCACCTGCTCAGAAGCAGGTAAAAATGTGTAGAAACCACTTTTTTGATTTGCATAGGCACCTGTAAAACTCCTGTAATACACTCCGCTTATATTAATAGTACCAAGGTACTGATCATTACTTTTTATAGTAAAGTTTCTGGATGTCTGATCAGATCGTGAAGCAATATTAACTTTACATTTAACAGGTTCGGATGGTACAATATTCGGGAAATTAAATGTGATATTATAAGGTACAGAACCGCTGAGATTTTCGCCAAACCATTGTCTGCCTGAATGAATGAGATTATTAATATTTTTTTCGTAGTAATTAAAATCATCAAATGTGGTTACAGTATAATCAGGAGTACCTGCTGCCTGCGGTATGCTGGTTATTTTTTTGCCTGGTCCCAGATCGGTTGTCAGAAAGTAGCAGGTTGTATCGGAATAATCATGCAGGTGCTGATAAAAGAAATGGCTTATGGTATCATAGTTCCATGTAACAGTACCTTTCCCATAGAACAAAATAAAATCACCTTTATTAAATATGCCGTCGGCGCCTTTGTCCATATATATTGTGTTTTCCTGAAGGTCATCAGGCCTTGAGGCTGAATTCATCAGAGGTAATACTTCCCCTCCGTTGCCATATACTCTTATATTTTCAGGGTTAGAAAAGCCTATATTTACAATATCATCATAAGTTAGCTTATATATGCCATCATGAATAATTTTAATTTTATACCATTTGCCTGTCGCCAGAACTGAAGATGTGACAAATTCTGATTGTTCTTCTGTTGTTTTATATCTATCAGATTCTGGTGTTACAGAAAATTTAATACAAAAAGCTGTGATTTTTTCTATTTCACCTGAATGTGCATTCTTCCTTAAAGGCAGCAATTTAATCTGAATGAATTGTTTACCTCTGTCAACAGATATAAAATGTTCAAATCTGAAATCATTACTCAGGTTTTCAAGATATAAAATATTCTTTAATTCTTCTTTTGGTATGGTTTCAAATTCTATACTGTCTATCCATATATGTTCACTGAATTTATATTCCTCAGCAGGTTTTGATTCAAAATAATAAGGGAAAAATGTTTCAATATCAGGATAAATGGCATTATTAAAAAATAAATAACGGAATTCGGCTGAATAGCTGATCGTGCTGTCACGATCCACTGGCCTGGGCTTTGCATTCCCCCATTCAATAGTCCGGTACACCGATTGCGTCTGTTGTGGGTATAGAATAAATGAAGTAACGAAAAATCCAAGCAACATGCCAAGGAACCGGGAAATTGGGGGTGTAATATGCAATTGTGAAAAATTCATCTTTATTTGTTGTGAAATAATACAGAATTTTTAACGTTTCAAAAATACAATTATTATAATTTTAAAATAAAAACAACGGAAGATAGTAATAGTTTTATTTTTAATATAATTACATAATAAAATTTCATCAGGTAGTGAAAAAATCCGGCTTTTTTGTTTACTTATTGATTTTTTCAGCTGTTACACATACAGAGTATGCACAGGATTTTCATTTTTCCGGGTTTTTATTTAATAAAATTTATTATAATCCAGCTTATGTTGCCATGCCTGAAATGAAAGAATTATCATTAACTTACCGAAATCAATGGCCGGGTATTGCAGCAAATTTTGTTACCT
This sequence comes from Bacteroidota bacterium, assembly GCA_029268165.1. GTDB lineage: Bacteria > Bacteroidota > Bacteroidia > Bacteroidales > UBA10428 > UBA5072. Next base: position 13,376 of record JAJUGM010000007.1, on the reverse strand, counting down.
ACGGAACTGCATTTGTTTATCCTGTAAAATCGGTAAACAGCGGCACAGGCTTTACTCTATACAGAGACGAAGCATCTGATATATTTACCAGAACTTCAGCCGGCATATATTATGCATATCATTTCAGGGTCAGCAGGGACTTAAGTATTTATGCAGGCATACAGGCATCTTTGGTATTCAGGCAATTCAACCCTGACGGCCTTATTTATCCTTCGGATATTTTAAATTCACTGGGAATAGCATCTCCGCCGCCAAATATACAGCCATATTCAAAAGCTTATCCCGATTTCAGTGCCGGTGTGATGAGCCAACATAAAAACGGTTTTTCAACAGGCCTGTCAGTTTCGCACCTGACCAGGCCGGTGGAAGTCTATACTTCGAAGAGCGAAGGCCGTTTACCTTTAAGGTACAGCTTACTTCTTTCTTACCCGGTAAATTCTGTAGGTACATATAATAAAAATGGTATTAATTTTATTCCCGCATTATTATTTACACATCAGGGCAGTTCAAATGAAATTGTCTGGGGGACTATTGCCGGTATTAATATTTTTGGTGTGGGTTTATGGCTGCGACAAAACATAACCATGCAATATAGTTCCTTTATAATATCGGCAGGAATTTTTAACAAAAGATATACTTTTTTGTATTGTTATGACGTTAATTTAACACGTGTTAATTTTTTATTAACAAAAATGAGTGCTCATGAAGTAACCTTTTTATATCGATTTGAGTATAAGAAGAAAAAATTTGGCGCAGTTAAATGCCCTGAAATATGAAATATTTTTAACAATTGTTGTAAATTCGGGATACAAATATTTATTATATTTGAAAATAAAAATTAAAGAACCATGAAAGTTAAGTTTTCTGCTGTATTTAAAATTTTGTTCATAGCAGTTATTTTAAGTGCCTGTAGTAAAAAAGGAAGTGAAGTTTCACAAACTACAGGCTGGAAGTATAACGATCCGGAAAATGGCGGTTTTGAAGTAAAAGTAGGTATGGAACAGGAAACCGGTCCTGGCCTAGTGCTGATTGAAGGAGGTACGTTCACGATAGGCCGTGTAGAACAGGATGTAATGTTTGACTGGAATAATGTCCCACGCAGGGTAACGGTAAGTTCCTTTTATATGGATCAGACCGAAGTCAGAAATGTTGATTACAGGGAGTATTTACACTGGATAAAAAGGGTTTTTGTTGATTACCCGCTGGTATACAGGAAAGCGTTACCTGACACACTGGTGTGGAGAAGGCCTATGGCATACAATGAACCTTATGTTCAGTATTATTTCCGCCATCCGGCCTATAACGATTATCCGGTTGTCGGAGTTAGCTGGCTTCAGGCAAGTGATTATTGTGTATGGAGGACCGACCGCGTTAATGAAGGAATCCTCATTCGTGAAGGTTTCTTAAAACCTGATCCGAATCAGCTGAATGAAACTAATTTTAATACTGAGGCTTATTTGGCAGGCCAATATGAAGGCCTGGTAAATAAAAATATGAAGAGCCTTGATCCTAACCAGGAATTCAGAAAACCTAACTTTGAAGACGGAATACTTTTGCCCAAATACAGGCTCCCGACCGAAGCTGAGTGGGAATATGCCGCACTGGGTCTTATCGGAAATACTTATGAGGAAAGAGTGTATGAAAGAAGAATATATCCCTGGGATGGCCATAATGTCAGAAACAGTGCTAAGTCTCACAGAGGTGAACTTATGGCCAACTTCGTAAGAGGCAGGGGCGATTATATGGGTACAGCAGGTAATCTTAATGATAATGCCACAATACCTGCCCCGGTGGAGTCATTTTGGCCTAATGATTATGGATTATATTGTATGGCAGGAAATGTAAACGAATGGGTTGAAGATGTTTACAGGCCTCTTACCTTTGAAGATTTTGATGAATTTAATCCGTTCCGCGGTAATGTATTCCAGACATTGGTTACTGACGAAGAAGGAAATATAGCAGAAAAAGACAGTCTCGGCCGCCTGAGATACAGAGATGTTACAGAAGCTGAATCAATCAACCGGTGGAATTATAAAAAGGCATATTATAAAAACTACAAGGATGGCGATTACGAATCAAGCCTGATAGACGGAACTGACTGGTCAGCCGATGCCAAAACCCAGGCAGCTAATTCACAACGTATGTATTCCCAGGAAGTTGGAAATGAAACATCACTTATAAGTGATAAGACAAGAGTATATAAAGGCGGATCGTGGCGCGACAGAGCATACTGGATGAGCCCCGGCACGCGTCGTTATCTTGAAGAATCACAATCAAGAGACGACCTTGGATTCCGTTGTGCAATGACCCGTGTTGGCAGTCCAACAGGTAAATAGTGATTACTTAATCATAAAAATATTGAAAAACCTCATTAGCAATAGTGAGGTTTTTTATTTTTGAAAATTTATGATATGAATATTGATAAGAAAAATGAATTTAGCCGGACTTTACCAGATTTTTTCTGCATGTACTTGTATCTGTACTGATTCAAGAGCCATTCAACCGGGATGTTTGTTTTTTGCCCTTAAAGGCGAGAAATTCGATGGTAATTTGTTTGTCAGCGATGCCCTGGCCAAAGGAGCCAGCTGGGCAGTGGCTGAAAAAAAAGCCTGTCCACCGGGTGAAAAAATTATACTGGTTGACAATGTTTTATCCGTTCTTCAGCAGCTGGCCAATTTTCACAGAAAGCAATTAAATATTAAGATACTGGCGGTGACCGGTTCAAACGGCAAAACCACAACAAAAGAGTTGTGCACAAAAGTTCTTGGGGTTAAATATATAACTTATGCTACGCAAGGCAATCTGAATAATCATATTGGGGTGCCTCTTACTTTACTGGCCATAAAACCCGGAACTGAAATTGGTATTGTTGAAATGGGAGCAAATCATCCCGGAGAAATAAAGGCCTTATGTGAGATTGCTGAGCCTGATTACGGATTAATAACAAATATAGGTAAAGCACATCTTGAAGGCTTTAAAACCATTGAAGGCGTTTGTGAAGCAAAAGGTGAACTGTTTCATTATCTGATACAAAAAGGTGGTTATATTTTTGCCAACATGGGTAATGAATATATACGCAGGTTGATTCCTGCAGATTATTCAAAAATTATTGAATATAATACCAAAGATTCAATCTGGGCCGAATTAACCGAACCTACCATGTATCTTGAATTGCTTGTTCATGATCGTGATGAGGTTGTCAGTCTGAAAACACAACTGGTTGGGAAATATAATAGCGAAAACGTGCTTGCCGCATTTACCATTGGAAAATATTTTAATATTGAGTCAAACAGAATCCGTGATGCCATAGCAAGCTATATTCCTTCAAACAACCGTTCGCAGTACATCAAGACAACACACAATGAAATTATTATGGATGCATATAATGCTAATCCATCAAGCATGAAGGCAGCTGTTGATAATTTTCTGCATATTGGCCGTCAGCCCAAACTCATTATTTTAGGTGAAATGCTTGAACTAGGTAACTCTTCAACCGAAGAACATAGAAAAATAATTGATTTGCTTGTTTATGGAAATGAGAAAAATGTTATTTGCGTAGGCCGTAATTTCCAATTCTGCTCAGAATCAGCAGGCTATCGGTGGTTCTCCGATGTATCCTCTCTTATTGTATCACTAATTGAGAACCCCGTTAAGAATCATCTCATTCTAATCAAAGGTTCACGGGGAAACCGGCTTGAAAAGGTATTGGAGTATTTATAGTACTTTGCAGCATATAAAGTAATGAAGTGATGAGGTGAGGTGATGAAGTGATGAAGTGATGAAGAGTTAACAATTAGATAAAACCAGAATCTGCATATTTTCTGTGTTTTCGGCCGGCAGTCATTCAATAATACCAAAAGCCTTCACAAACCAGTTTCCGTTACTATATTCGTAAACATTGACAGCTGCGTTATCGAGACTGAACCGGCGAGGTTTATCCAAAGGAATCTGCAATACATATTTAGTCCAAACATTTATAATTCCGCCATGGCTGATGACCAGTATTTTTTTTCCCTTATGTTTTGTTAACATTTCATTAAAAAAACTTTTGGCCCTTTCCATAAGCTGACTTTTACTCTCGCCACCGGGTAGCTGGTACATAGGGTTTCCTGATAGTTCAGAAGCCGCTTCAGAAGGATATTTTCTGTTGATTTCCGGCCATGTATAACCCTGAAAAATCCCGAAATTTCTTTCACGAAGACGCTCATCAAAAAAAATTGGCTCATGTTTAATATGTTGGCTGATTATTTTTGCCGTATGCATAGCCCTTTTCAGATCACTTGAATACAATACGTCAAAATATAAAGCTTGTAGTTTATTGGCTATGTTTTCAGCCTGCCTGATGCCTTCATCAGTTAAATCACTATCGAGCTGTCCCTGCAGGCGTTGTTCACGATTCCAGTATGTTTCCCCGTGGCGTATAAGGTAAATAATTGTATTCATGGAATATTACGTTAAAGTCTTATACTTATTCCCGGGCCGATAAGCAGCATCCATTTCCCGGCTTTAAACTGATAACCGCCTCCGATATATAACGGGAAATATAATTTTCGGTCGCGCGTTGAAGGATATATGCTTCCTAATACCACAAAAGCAAGATCCTGCTTTTCACTTTGAAAATTAAAGGCATCAAGAGCCAAAAAACCGGATCCAATCTTGTATGGCCTTAGCTTTGCTATTTTATCAGGATGGTAGAAGCTTAATTGTGCCACCATAGCCATGCTGATTCCGTATAAATTGCTGAAGGAAAAAGTGTTTTGATTCTCAGGATCACGGGATACGGTTATTAGACCTGCCGGAAATGACACATCAACATCTACTTTATAACTTTTTTTGAGGACAATCTCAATCTCTTTTTGCTGGGCTTCAGCGCCGTATTTCGCAGGATTATGCCTGATAATAATATTTATTCTCGACCAGTCATCAAGATCATTAGTATTTTTACGCATGTATTTATTAATGCTGATTTCGCCTGTAATGCAATTTCTTTTATCATAAAAAGAATATCGTGGCGACCTGTCTGAAGGGCATACAATAATGTTATCAATTGTACGCACATCAATAAGTTCATTCTTTGGTCCTGTAATGCGTATCTCAATCTGAAGATGCTGCCGTCCATAAAGACGTATATCGTCATCTATACGGTCAGTGTTAAACGAGATTATAATATCACGTATTCCTTTGTCGTATAACACCGGTCCATGCATGTTTGATACAATCCGGTTGATATCTCCGTAGTTAATATAGATATAATCAAAAGCCCTCGGTTCTTCAAATTCTCTGATGCTGAGGAATAAACCTGTGGGTGTTGAATGATTGTATATATTAATTTTCTTCTTTGAAATATTAAGAGGGACTTTCAGCTTGTATACCATTTCTGACTCATTTCTCATGAGCGTATCGGAAGTGACATCTATTAAATCCTCAAAAAGAAACCGGGCTTTGTGTAATGATTCCCCTTCAATCTTCAGGTCAACTGTTTCACCGGGGTATAAGGACAAATCCTGCACCCAGTCTTTGCCCTCACGTAAAATACTTATTTTGTTTATGGATGTTTTGGGTATAATATTAAAATTGGTAATAAAACAAGGAATGTCGCCATCTTTAACAAACAGGTAACCACTGGCCATACGGTGATAATTATAAGCTCTTAAAATACAAAGCATTCTGTTATTGGCCAGCTGATTCCGCGTGAAAATTTCCGCAATTAATGTACCTCCGGGCTGTTCCTGGTTTTCCAGCCGGTATGTTTTATTGATTTCCATGAGCTTGGCATTGTCCATAATTACCTCAATGCCATCACGCCTTGAAACATCATCAAGCGTAATTTCCCGCCTGTCAGGTGTTATAAATTTCAAGCGGCTTGTTTTTACGTTGATATGAAGATCAAGTGGCCGGATATCATAACTAATCTGATTTGTCAGCATATTGTAATATGGTTTTCTGGCCTGAAACGGAAATGTAAATTTTTGACTGACAGACTCTTTCGGTAATATAATCAACCTGATGCCCTGGTCATTCCTTTCCAGTCGATAATCGAGCTTTGCGCCAGTAATCCATTCGTTGGTGAATCTAATATTGTCCGGATTGTTTGAAAATAAGTCAATAATTTTTTCCTCGCCAACAAATAGTTCATCCAGATTAGAGTTTACGGTAATATTTGTTTTTGTGCATGGCAGTAATGGTATTTCTTCAGATTTCCTGCTTTCTTTCTTTTCGGTGTAATTGAAAACGAACTTCAGAAACTCGGTGTATGTAAGATTTTTAAAACGTACCCTGAATTTATATTGATTATCAATAAAATACAAACTGTCAATTATGATAAAATCATCCGAGGGGCGCAATGTAATTGACTCTATTGATTCAGGCCGTTTTAATAATAAAGTAACCTCGGCAACTTCATTTTCATCATCATAAATAAAGGCCAGGTATTTATTCCCAGAGTTTTGGGTAATCATATTCCGTGAAGTAGTAAAAACCATAGTATCCACGCTCATCTCAACCTGCCTGAAAATACTTTCGCTGTTCAACTGGGCTTGTAAATGCTTAATAATACAGCATGAAATACACAAAACAAGAAATCTATTCAGCATTTTCATAATGAATACACTCATTAAAGGTTAGAACCTGCCATTGTCAGCCGAACAATTTATTTTAAACGCAAAAATACAGGTTTATTTTAAAAAATAATGACCAGTCTTGATGATTCATGTCATGGGGTTTTGCTATAAAACTGATATTTATTATAAAATGAAAGCTTTGGATTTTTTATATTTGACTTTGGTCGTTAATTTATATTATGATAAATGAGCAGTTACTGAATCCGGAAAGTATTGTTGTTGTGGGAGGTTCCAACAACATGCATAAGCCGGGGGGAAAAATTATTGAAAATATCCTCAGAGGGGGGTATAATGGCCGTCTTTATATTGTAAATCCTAAGGAAGATCAGATTCAGGGTCTGAAAAGTTACCACCATATTGATGAATTGCCTGAAGCTGAACTAGCTATTTTGGTTATTCCGTCAACTCATTGTGTACAGGCAACCCGTGAACTTGCATCAAAAAAGAAAACAAAGGCCTTCATTGTGATTTCAGCGGGATTCAGTGAAGAGGGCGCTGAGGGTGCTGCTATGGAAAAAGAACTGGCTGACTTAGCTAATCAATATAATGCATGCCTGATTGGCCCGAATTGCATAGGGGTTATCACCCCGCGGTATAGCGGCGTTTTTACATCTCCGGTTCCCAGACTGAGTAACCGTGGTTGTGATTTTGTTTCGGGATCAGGAGCTACTGCCGTTTTTATTATTGAGTCGGCAATACCTAAAGGCCTGACTTTTTCAAGTATCATTTCGGTTGGTAACAGTGCTCAGGTAGGGGTTGAAGATGTGCTGGAATACTGGGATAAAACCTATGAAACTGAAAAGAGCTCAAGGATTAAATTATTATATATTGAAAAGATAGCAGACCCTGATAAGTTACTTTTGCATGCTGCTTCATTAATTCGTAAAGGTTGTAAGATTGCGGCCATTAAGGCCGGGTCAACCGAGGCAGGAAGCCGGGCAGCATCTTCGCATACAGGTGCTATGGCATCATCTGATCTGGCTGTTGAGGCTCTTTTCCGCAAGGCAGGTATTGTAAGGTGTTTCGGAAGGGAAGAGCTGACAACCGTAGCGTCAATATTTATGTATAAGGAATTTTACGGGAAAAACATTGCCATTGTTACACATGCCGGAGGGCCTGCGGTTATGCTGACTGACGCGCTTACAGCAGGCGGGTTGAATATTCCACCTATTGAAGGAAGACACCGTGAATTACTTCTTGGTATGATGAACCCCGGCGCATCAGCTGGCAATCCGATCGACCTTATGGCTACCGGTACCAATGAACAGTTAATGAACGTAATTGATTACGTTGATAAACAGCTTGATTTTATTCATGGCATTATTGTTATTTTTGGAAGTACAGGATTATCAGATGTTTCTGAAACATACGAGTTACTGCACCGGAAAATTTCAGAGTGTAAAAAGCCGGTCTTACCCATTCTGCCTTCAATCAGCAGTACACATCATGAACTCGAATTTTTCTTATCGAAAGGCCATATTAACTTTCCTGACGAAGTTTTACTTGGTCGTGCATTGACAAAAGTATATAATACGCCCAAACCGGCTGATGACACTATTTATCTTAAAGGAGTTGATATTCCTGGAATCAGAAAAATAATTGATAATACTCCAGCGGGTTTTGCTGATCCTGTCATAATTCAAAATCTTTTAAATTTGGCCAGTATTCCCACTGTCATAGAAGGAGTTGCCCGTTCAAAGAAAGAACTGATAAAGCTTGCGAGAGAAATAGGCTTCCCTATGACTATTAAGGTAATTGGCCCGGTACATAAATCTGATGTAGGTGGCGTAACATTGAATATTAAGTCAGAGACGCACCTGGTTGCGGAGTTTAACCGTATGATGAAAATTAAAGGCGTTTCAGGCGTATTATTACAGGAAATGCTTTATGGCACTGAACTTTTTATCGGGGCAAAGTACGAACCACGCTTCGGACATATCATTTTATGTGGGCTTGGCGGTATTTTTGTGGAAGTATTGCAGGATGTTTCATCAGGCCTTGCCCCACTTACTTTTAATGAAGCCTATTCCATGATAAGAAGTCTGAAAAGCTATAAAATTATACAGGGAGCACGCGGGCAGGAGCCGATAAACGAGCACAGGCTGGCTGAAATCATCGTGAGATTATCGTCATTATTGCGCTTTGCTGTTGAAATTAAGGAAATTGACCTTAATCCACTGATTGGTAATTCAAAGGATATTACTGTGGTTGATGCCCGCATCAGAATTGAAAAATAAATTAGGGTATTTTTGCCTATTGATGATATAATTTCATTACTATAATTTCAAAACTTTATATGTAAAGCGTATGATTGTCCATCAATTGTCTGTGTTTCTTGAGAATAAATCGGGGCGGCTTACCGAAGTCCTCGAAACGCTCGGGAAAGAAAATATAAAAATTACAGCCCTTTCTGTTGCTGATACTTCTGAATTCGGAATCCTCCGCATGATAGTAACTGACCCCGAAAAAGCTAAAAATATACTTAAAGAGAAGTCCTTTACGGTGAACCTTACTGATGTGCTTTCAATAATAACGCCCAATGAAGCAAGGTTTTATGCTAAAGCATTGAAGATATTGTCAGACCTTGATATCAGCATTGAATATACCTATGCTTTTTCAATAGGTGAGAAGTCAGTTATTATTTTACGGACAAACAATACCGAAATGGCTATTAAAGCCTTGCAGGAACATGAGATGGAACTTTTGAAAGCCAGTGATTTATATAAAATCTGATATTTTTGCACATTACAATATTATGGAAATCTGGAACGGGCATTTTGAATGTATGAACCGCGATAAACTTCGCGAAGTTCAAAGCGAAAGACTCAGGGATACGATAGAACGGGTATATTTTAATGTTCCTTTTTATCGCCGGAAAATGCAGCAGCTTGGTTTGGGTCCTGAAAGTATTCAGACCATTGATGATATTAACAAATTACCGTTTACGACTAAGGATGACCTTCGCGATAATTATCCGTTTGGGCTTTTTGCAGTACCTATGAGTGAAATAGTAAGGCTTCATGCTTCATCAGGGACAACAGGTAAGCCTACTGTAGTTGGCTATTCAAGGCGTGATATTGGCACATGGTCTGAAGTAATGGCACGGACACTTACTGCCGCAGGTGCCACAAGACATGATTTCATTCACGTGGCTTATGGCTATGGCCTGTTTACAGGCGGACTGGGATTGCATTACGGTGGAGAAAAAATCGGCGCTTCAGTTATCCCTGTTTCAGGAGGTAATACCAAACGGCAGCTTCAGCTTATGCAGGATTTTGGAAGCACAGTCCTGGCCTGTACTCCAAGTTATGCCCTTTTCCTGGCTGAAGCAATCGAAGAAAGCGGTATCAGAAGAAGCGATCTGAAACTAAGAGTAGGCGTGTTTGGAGCTGAGCCATGGACTGAAAATATGCGGAAAGAAATTGAAGAAAAACTTCAGATAAAAGCGATTGATATTTACGGCCTGAGTGAAATTATCGGCCCGGGTGTAGCAAGTGAGTGTTTGTTTCAGCAAGGTTTACATATCAATGAAGATCATTTTTATCCTGAAATTATTGATCCCAAAACACTTGAGGTTTTGCCTCCGGGAAAAACCGGCGAGTTGGTCTTTACAACAATAACCAAGGAAGGCCTTCCGCTGATACGTTACCGCACGCGCGATTTAACCCGCCTGAATTATGATCAATGCAATTGTGGCCGCACACTGGTAAGAATGGAAAAATGCCTTGGTCGTAGCGATGATATGCTCATCATCAGGGGAGTAAATGTATTTCCTTCACAAATCGAAAGCGTGCTGCTCGAAATGAGTGAAATTAAACCTCATTACCTGTTAGTCATCGACCGCGTTAATAACCTCGACGAACTAGAAATTCAGGTTGAAGTTGAAGAACAGTTTTTCCAGGATAAAATCGGACAACTTATGTCATTAAAGCAAAAAATACAGAATAATCTCGAAAGCTCACTGGGTATTGCTGTTAAAGTTACACTGGTTGAACCAAAAACAATAGAGCGAAGCGAAGGAAAAGCCAAACGAGTGATTGATAAACGAAAGTTTTAAACATTAAGTTAACTTATTTGCATGGATAACATTCCATTATCAAGAGAAATATTACATCGCTATGCTGCTGATTGTGGTATAATAAATATTGGCAAAGCCTCAATACGTGAAATTGTTGCCCTTGTTAATAAAATCCAGCAGCAATTAGGCGTTGAATATATCAGACTTGAGATGGGGGTACCCGGCCTTACTCCGCCACCCATTGCAACAGAAGCTGAAATAAAAGCATTGAATGATGGAGTTGCTTCTTTATATCCTGATATAGAAGGAGTTGCCGAACTTAAAAAGGAAACATCAAGGTTTATCAAACTTTTTCTTGATATTGACGTTAGTCCGGCCGGATGTATTCCTACCTGCGGATCAATGCAGGGGGCTTTTGCCTGTTTTCTTACCGTCAACCGTACAGACAGAAATAAAGAAGGAACTCTTTTTATTGACCCCGGATTCCCTGTTCACAAACAGCAGGTGCACATGCTCGGGCATGATTATTATTCATTTGATATTTACGATTTCAGAGGCAAAAAGCTTACGGATAAACTGAAAAGTTATCTGGATACAGGCAAAATTTCAAGTATCCTGTATTCAAATCCGAATAACCCTTCATGGATATGTTTCACAGAAGAGGAGCTTGAAATAATAGGCACTCTTGCAACGCAATATGATGTGATTGTGCTTGAAGACCTGGCATATTTTGGTATGGATTTCAGGCGGGATATTTCCGTCCCGGGTGCTGAACCATTTCAGCCAACCGTTGCTAAATATACCAGTCAATATATATTAATGATTTCGTCTTCAAAAGTCTTTAGTTATGCAGGCCAGCGACTTGGGCTAATGGCTGTTTCTGATTCACTTTTTTCACGTCGTTACCCCGACCTGAGAAGGTATTTTACTACTGATATATTGGGTCACAGCATTATATACGGGGCTATCTATGCTTTGTCGGCCGGCGCACCTCATTCATCCCAGATGGCTGTAGCAGCAATTATGAAAGCTGCTTCTGACGGAAAATACAATTTTATTGAACCCGTAAAAGTATATGGCAACAGGGCAGGGAAGATGAAGAAAATATTTACGGATAATGGATTCAGAATCGTATATGATAAGGATATCGATGTACCTATTGCTGACGGCTTTTACTTCACTATTGGATATAACGGATTATCAGGAGAAGAATTGCTTGAAGAACTATTAATGTACGGAATAAGCACCATTACTCTTGGTATTACCGGAAGCACGCGCAAAGAAGGTCTCAGAATTTGCGTCTCACATGTAAGAGATGAACAATTACCTTTACTTGAAGAGCGACTCATACTGTTTAACAAAAATCATTAATAAAAAATATTATGGTTTTTTTAACTAAAATATTTAATATTGACATTTTTGTTAGGAAAGCTAACAAACATAATCGAGTAATATTTGTTAGTTGCTTAACAGCACAACAGAAAATTTTAAAATTATGGCTAAGATAAGAGGGGCTATAGTTATAGATATTGAACGATGCAAGGGATGCGAGATATGTGTTACGGCATGTCCTACTGATGTTATCAGCATGGAAAACAAAGTCAATGGCAAAGGCTACCATTTTGCATTTATGGCTAATCCTGAGGCCTGTACAGGCTGTGCCAATTGTGCAATTGTTTGTCCCGATGGCGTGATAACTGTTTACAGGAAGAAGTTCGAAGAATAATACAATACAAAATATTATGGGTCAGATAAAACTCATGAAAGGAAATGAGGCATTTGCCGAGGCAGTCATCAGAGCCGGATGCGATGCTTATTTTGGTTATCCCATTACACCGCAATCAGAAGTTATGGAATATCTTGCAGCGCAAGAACCCCATAAGCGTACGGGTATGGTTCTTTTGCAGGCTGAAAGCGAGGTTGCCGCAATAAATATGGTTTATGGTGCAGGTGGTACGGGTAAACGTGTTGTCACTTCATCATCAAGTCCGGGTATCAGCCTTAAGCAGGAGGGTATTTCATATATTGCCGGCGCTGAAATACCTTGCCTGATACTGAATGTAATGCGTGGAGGACCTGGCCTTGGAACCATTCAACCTTCGCAGTCCGATTATTTTCAGGCCACAAAGGGCGGAGGGCATGGCGATTACAGGCTTATTGTCCTTGCACCGGCTTCAGTTCAGGAAATGGCCGATTTTGCTAAACTCGGGTTTGAACTTGCCTTTAAATATCGTAATCCGGTTATTATTCTTTCAGACGGGGTAATCGGTCAGATGATGGAAAAAGTGGAACTTTTTGAACAACAGCCCAGAACCACAACCTTCGACCAGACATGGGCCACAACCGGCAAAACCCCCGACCGTGAAAGAAATATCCTTACCTCACTTGACCTAGACCCCTCCCGTATGGAACGACACAATCAGGCCCTGCAGGCCAAATACAGAAAAATGGAAGAAAATGAAGTACGCTTTGAATCTATAAATTGCGATGACGCAGAATACCTTCTCGTTGCTTATGGTTCAGCTGCACGAATATGCCAGAAAGCTTTAAAGCTAGCCCGCGAAGAAGGAATAAAAATAGGCCTTATAAGGCCACTTACGCTTTACCCTTTTCCTACCAAAATAATCCGCGATTTTTCAGCAAAAGTCAAAGGCATACTTACGGTTGAGTTAAGTGCCGGACAAATGGTTGAAGATGTCCGCCTTGCTGTTGAAGGCCGCACAAGAGTTGAATTTCAC
>JAJUGM010000006.1 GCA_029268165.1 Bacteroidota bacterium | reverse complement strand
GGCCTAAAAGGGCTGAATTACTCCGGAAAGAACTGAACATATTCACTTACAAAGATCTGCTTTATTTTTTCCCTTATAAATACATTGACCGTTCAAAGTTTTACAGGATATCGGAGATTGACACAAATCTTGCTTTTATCCAGATTAAAGGCCGTATAACAGGTTTTCGTACCGAAGGAGCCAAATACAAGCAGCGGCTTATTGCCAGATTTGCCGATGACAGTGGTAATATTGAGCTTGTATGGTTCAGGGGGATTCAATGGGTTGTTAAAACATACGAAATTGGCAAAGAATATATCGTTTTTGGCCGGCCTACCATTTTCAATAACAAGGTTAATATTGCACATCCTGAAATTGACCCCGCTGAGAAGCCTGATTTTGCATTTTCGGTAAAATTGCAGCCTCAGTATAGCAGCACTGAAAAACTGAAAAACAATTTCATCACATCAAAGACCATGCAAAAGCTGGTTGCTTCCTTATTTCAGCAGGTCGGTAAGTTGGATGAAACCTTGCCTGAATATATACTGAACAGCATGAAGTTCCCAGGGATTAACGAAGCTTTATTTACTGCTCATTTCCCTTCGGGGCAGGAGCAATTGAAAAAAGCAATTTTCCGGCTGAAGTTTGAAGAGCTTTTTTATATACAGCTGAATATTTTAAGACTGAAAATTCGTAATCAACAGTTTGTGAAAGGCCATGTCTTTGGCAAGGTTGGTAATTATGTAAATGATTTTTACAATAAAAAACTGACTTTTGAACTGACAGAAGCGCAAAAAAGAGTAATACGGGAGATCAGAAAAGATTTGGGCTCGGGGCGCCAGATGAATCGCTTGCTACAGGGAGATGTCGGAAGCGGTAAGACAGTAGTGGCGGTTATAGCTATGCTGATAGCCCTTGATAATGGTTTTCAGGCATGTCTGATGGCTCCTACCGAGATTCTTGCCGACCAGCATTATACCACAATCTCAGCATTTCTTGAAGGCCTTCCGGTAAGCATTCAGTTGCTTACTGGTTCAACCCGTAAGAAAGAGAGGATAAAACTGCTTGATGACCTCGCATCAGGCAAACTGCAAATATTAATCGGTACTCATGCATTGCTTGAGGATCCTGTGCAGTTTAAAAACCTCGGCCTGGTGATTATTGATGAACAGCACCGGTTTGGCGTGGCACAAAGGGCCAGATTATGGAAGAAAAATGAAGAACCGCCTCATGTGCTGGTTATGACAGCCACACCCATCCCACGTACGCTGGCGATGACAGTATATGGCGATCTTGATGTTTCAGTAATCAATGAACTTCCGCCAGGCCGTAAGCCTGTTAAAACTGTTCATTATACCGATTCAAAGAGGCTTGCCATGTTTGGCTTCCTTCGAAAACAAATTGAGGCCGGTCGGCAGATATATGTAGTATATCCGCTGATTAAGGAATCGGAAAAAATGGATTACAAAGCGCTTGAAGACGGTTATGAAGCTATGGTTCAGGCTTTTCCGCCGCCTGATTATCTTGTAGTCTGTGTGCATGGCAAGATGAAAACAGAAGACAGGGAACTGGCAATGCATTATTTTAAAACAGGAAGGGCGCATATTATGGTTGCCACCACAGTAATTGAGGTTGGTGTAGACATACCCAATGCTTCAGTGATGGTTATAGAAAGTGCTGAGCGTTTTGGCCTTTCACAGTTGCATCAGTTAAGGGGCAGGGTAGGACGAGGCGCTGACCAGAGTTATTGTATCCTGATGACTTCACATAAGTTAACAACTGAAGCGAGAAAAAGGATCGAAACCATGGTTAATACCACCGACGGCTTTGTCATTGCCGAAGTTGATCTGAAACTGCGCGGGCCTGGTGATATTGAGGGAACCCAGCAAAGCGGAATCCCTTTTGAACTGAAGATTGCCAATCTGGGAGAAGATGGACAGATACTGCAGGTTGCCCGTGACATGGCCCAGCAAATACTCGGGAATGATAATGAGTTAGTCGCCCCGGAAAACGAAATTCTTGCCCGGCAACTGAAAAAAATATCCCGGACGCAGTTTGACTGGAGCCAGATAAGCTAACACTATAAGGATTATTTTTCAGTTAACTGTAATATATTTAAAACAGACCTGTATTTTTTTAATTCTGATGTATCACCCTGATTTTCCTTTAAAGAAATCATTAACACGTATAATGGTGAAAATTCAGGAAACATTTGTATTAGTCTTGATATGTCCTTAATTGCTGCATTGCAATTTTCTCCGTGGTTTATGCATTCTTCTGTATAAGCATTGATAAGTCGTTTAAGCGACTCTTCATTATTGATATTCGTGTTTAAAGCATTATAATATTGAAATTTAGCATTATAATAATTTCGTTTATTCATCCATTTATCTCCATCATCAATTTAAAACAGGTAATCTTCAGTCTTTTTTGCTTTTTCCTGTTTAGCTTGTGTTTCCTTAATTGCCTTTTGTTGTGATTCTGATGCATTTATATGGTTGATCATCATTATTGTAATCAAGGTAATCAGAATTAATAATATCAGTACAGCAAAATAAGCTATTCTCAGGCCTGATTTATTTTCCTCTTTGATTTTATTCCTTATCAGCAGTCTTTGTTCTTCACTTATAGGTTTTATGTCAATTTTACCCATTGCCCCTAATAAGAAATCTTCCTTTCTTGAATCAAAAAAATTTTTCTTCATGAAAATTCTGTTCGGCCGACTGAGCAACGAACGATTGTTCTTTATAGTAGTAATCATATGAAGGATCGACCCAAAACCTCCACCAATTCATGGCATACTAAAAAATTATTAATTACATTATTTTAATTATAAATTTAATACGAATAATTTAAGATACTGTTTAAATTTTTGTAAACCTTTGTGAATCTTTGCGTTTTAGAGCATTTGTGGCATGTATTCTTTAGCCACTAAGACGCTAAGGCACAAAGAATTCACGAAGCATAACTTCCATAAGAATAATAATAAATTTAAACAGTCTCTTAATCGATTTGTTGTTACAAAACATTAATATTCAATAATGAAAAACAAATTTCTCTAATAGCGGTCATTAGAAAAATAAGGTTAATAAAAAACTCGGGTTAAATCCAATTACGATGAATAATAAAATACATCCATGTGAATAAAAATTTAATGTATTTTTTGAGGAATTTTAATGTGCAGGATTGAATAGCGACGGTGCTTTGCTAAATTTCCCACATCCATTTTTGTCCTGACACAAAAAAGGACTTAAAAAAATTAAGGCCTAAGCAGTTTTTCCTGAAAACTACGGATCGCCGGGCATGCGCAATACAACAAATAGCAAGGTTGAGGGTTTATAACAACCCGATGTTTATGACGCCTTTATCTTACGATGTGCTCAGACTGTATTGTTTGCATACAGGATGATGGATTGCAGGTTACGTTTCGCCTAGTTACACTCCAAAATCAGAATGCATAACCCAAACTTAGTCCGGCTCCGGGAATAACATCACCTTCAAATTGCATCCGGTGTCTATCTGTTTCATTATCGTATTGTTTAGAAAAGGCGAAATATGCTCCTGCAGAAACCTTTAGATACCATCTCCTTTTAAATAATATTGTATAATTGGCATTTGGATATATTATCATGTCAACAAAACTGCTGTTGGTATGTTCCTGACTATCCCAAAACGGATTTTCTGTAAAACCAGATACTTCTGCTCCCAATCCCCACTTTTTATAATTATAATTCAGACCAGCATGGATAATGCATGTAGGGACATCCCAGCCTGGAAGTAAAATACCAACACCCACAATGGGAACAATAAAATGATAACCATTTTTTGATAACGGAATATCTAAACCCGTATTAAGAGTTATCCCAAGAAAATTAGATCCCCCGAACTGAACTTCAGATTTAATCTGGCCGTATGTTTGCAACATATTTTGAATTAACAATAAAATAATCATTACTTTTTTCATTTCTGAATGCTATTGATTTAACAATATAATTAACGGTCAGGTGCCGGGCTTATTATGCTCCATGATTTACAATATAGCCATTAAGAAGAAACAGGTGATTTCCTGTAAGGGCACATAGCGATAGCTGACAGAATTGAAGCGGAATTTACCCCGAAAGCTTTCAGAGCTTCAAATATCGATGAATCAAGAATGTATTATAGGCTGTTTTCATTTTTTTGGAATTTCAAAAGATATAATGATTTTATGTTTCTGTCAATGGTAAACAAATGGTTATTTCCATCCTTCACAAAGACATGAGATTTTTTACATCCCAAAAGAAAAAATGTAATTTATTGATTTATAATTATATCCGAAAAGTGCTTTTCATTGCGCTTGTATTGTGTGTTGCCTTTATTTTACTCCTGTTTTTAATTTAAATAACCGCATGCCAATCAATGGAAACCATAATAAATATAAAGGCCCGGCAATAGCCATGAGAACCATTCCTATTTCGGGGAGGAAAAACCCTGTTATTATGTGAAGTAAATCAAGTCCATGTGTAACAATACCAGTAAATGCGGTTAACTTGTTAAAAACACTACTTTTTAGCATCACCAATGAAATAACCAAAGCTCCGGATTGCATTAACGTACCACCAATTCATGCTCCTGTCCCATGCCACATGTCTGAAGCAAGTATTGCTTGTCCAGCTGCAACTAACTGATTTTTTTCAGCTTCTGTTGCTGCATTAACATATTGGTCACTTAAATAGAGATAAGAAAAAACAGATGGAGTTGCAAGTAGCAATGTTAATCCTGCATATATTAGAATGGTTGAAATTGAAATAAGCTCTTTATCAGTGTCCTTAAGAGACATGTATAAGCTATAAAAAAGCAAATAATAAAGGGGCATTATAAAAACTGTCAAGATATCAAGACGCAATAGTCCGTTAAACCTATCTTCCTGCAACATGGAAAAACACCCTTCAATAGTCTCAGGCGGTGGTCCAATAGTTACCATTATTACCATGGTTATGAGTGAATATGCAATTAATTGTATACAGCTTGCCCCACCCATTTTATATACGAATCCTATATTGGTGCTTTTTTTTGCGTCATCATAAAATATATTTTTAAAATGTTTGATAGTCCCGAAAGATTTCCTAACCAACATGAAATTTTACACCCAGATTATTAGATTGATTTTTTCATCGTAATCCCTCAAAAATAGCTTAAATTTTTATTCACCTTAATGTATTTTATTTATCGTAGTTGGGATTAAGGTATCATGAGGGTTTCATCTTTCATTTGAAATTAGATATCTGATATTTTTTAT
This sequence comes from Bacteroidota bacterium, assembly GCA_029268165.1. GTDB lineage: Bacteria > Bacteroidota > Bacteroidia > Bacteroidales > UBA10428 > UBA5072. The sequence continues at coordinate 17,938 of JAJUGM010000006.1, read as the reverse complement.
CCGCCATCTGAAATCAGTATATGTTGAGCCAGCGGTATTTTCTTGTTGTTTCGCCTATTTTGACTGCAAAAACAATTTCATGGCTGCCCCAGCTTCTTTTACCTATGGCGCTTAAGTTATAATCAAATGAATACCCGAAATAGTATTTCTCATATTTTATACCTCCAAGGATGATAAATGATGAGCCGGTTCCACCTGTTGTTTCTTCAGCCAGGCTGTAGTTGCCACCTGTGCGGTATGAAAGGCCTGCCCAGTATTGTTTGTTGACATATAGGGTGGCATTGAAATCAAGCTGACTGATTAATTTTTCAGTGGTTTTTAAAAGCACTGATGGCTCAATAAAAACCTCACGGTTGATTTTATACCGGTAACCTGTAATCAGAAAATAATGGCGAACCATTTTAAAACCCAGGCTTTTCTGTTTGTCCGGAATTTTAAGCAAACTTTCAAACAACTGCATGGCTGAAATACCAATATAAAAATCAGGACTGGTATAATATATACCCGCATTGGCATCGGAAATTAATGCTGATTTTTTTATGCCAGTCAGCTGTTCATCATCCGGGTCGTGCAATACTATCTTTGATTCGTTAAGACTGAACTGAAAACCTGTCAGCGACAATCCAAACGATAACTGAGAGTTGTACAACGGGATATGGTAAGCGTATGTCAGCTGAAAGCCGGTACGATTAATTGCACCGGCAAAATCAGTGTAAAAATTCACACCAAGGCCTACCTTTTTGGGACGCGAAGCTGATTTCCATCCTCTGCGGACATGAGGTGAACGTGAAATAAAGCTGCTTTTCGTCATGCGGCCATGGATGTTGAAAGCATAAGTAGAGGGAGCATCCTTAATGCCTATCCATTGTTCCCTTCCGGTGAGCGTAAATGTTGTAAGGCCATCGTGGCCAGCTATTGCGGGATTAATAAGGTAATTGTTCATTGTATATTGGTTGAATATCGGAAGTTGCTGTGATTTTAATATTCCGTCATAAAAGAGAAAAGTAAACAGCATAATTATTTGCCTTGTCTTTAAACAACTTTTCAGCCTGATCACAATTGAAAGTTAATAAAATTAACTGTGGCGCTCGTTAGCCGCAATGTAAAAATAATATAAATATTTTATTTCTAAAGTATGAACCAGAAATAAAACTCATTAAGCTGAAAATTGTTCACTTATAGTAATATAAACGCATGTCTGATGTTGGATATTTGAGCGCAGCTTGGGGATATCAGTAAGTTGGGATGTATGTAATTATTCATTATTCCTGAGATAAAAAAACCGCCCTGGGGCGGTTGAAAGTATATTGACATTATATTGCAGGATAATCAACTATTAATATCTGTTAAGCCAGCGGTATCTTCTTGCTGTTTCACCAAATTTGGCAGCAACGACAAATTCGTGTGTTCCATATGTTCTTGTTCCTATTGCACTCAGGGTATAATCGAATGAGTAACCGAAGTAGTAGTTATCAACTTTTATACCACCCATGATAATAATAGATGAACCTACACCACCGATTGATTCTTCAGCAAGGCTGTAGTTGCCGCCTGTACGATAGGAAAGGCCGGCCCAGTATTGTTTGTTGATATAAAGGCGGGCGTTAATGTCAAGCTGGCTGACAAACTTTTCAGTCATTTTAAGCATAATGGAAGGCTCAACAAACAGTTCACGGTTTATTTCGTATTTATAACCTGCAGTCAAGAAATAGTGACGAACCATCTTAAAACCGGGGCCCATATCATGGTTCTGAAGTTTCAGTACACTCTGGAAAAGCTGCATGGCTGAAACACCTACGAAAAGATTTGCATTGGTAAAATATACACCAACATTGGCATCGGGTATCAGCGCTGATTTCTTGGTGCCAACCAGAAGCTCATCATCTTCATCATATAATTTAATTTTATCTTCATTTATTTTAAACTGAAAACCTGTCAGCGAAACACCAAATGATAACTGTGACCTGTCAAGCGGAATGTGATATGCATAAGTTGCCTGAAAACCGGTGCGGTTAAAAGCTCCATTATGATCAGTGTAAATATATGCTGCTACGCCAACTCTCTTTGAACGTGATGCCGGAGTCCAGCGCCTGCGTACACTGTGCGAACGCAGAATAAAACTGTTACCTAATAAGCGAGTTTGTGCGCTGAAAGCATATGTTGAAGGAGCATCCTTTATACCAACCCATTGTTCCCTGCCGGTAAGCGTGAGCGAAGTGTAACCTTCGTGGCCGGCAATGGCGGGATTAATAAGGTAATTATTCATTACATACTGGCTGTACATCGGAAGCTGCTGTGATTTCAGGTTTACTGAGATTAAAAAGAAGAAGGCAAGTGAAAAAATTACCTGTAAACTGAAGAAAGCGTTTTTTAAAGAATTCCGGATTTCTATCGGGTTGAGGTATGGTCTTTCGCTAACTTTTTGTGTTCTCATTTTTGTTTTCCTTTTTTGTTTACTTTCTATCTATATATACTGTATTTAGGGCTTTCTGGTTGTTTTTATTTTATGAACAGACTATTTTCTTACGCCTGATTACTATTTTTGTTGATTTATGAAAATTATTGCATTGATTTATAAAATCGGGTTCGTTGATATAAATCAATGATAAGGATAAAAAAAAATACCTTATAAATTTATTTATCTCACGATTTACCATATTTATTATCTGATAAAAATGAAAACCAGGTCTATTTAATAAGATGAATAATGCCAAGCATATGCTTTGATTTAATGCTATAGCTGAAAGGTATATTAAAATGGATTTTTTTATCTGGCTGGAAAGGAAAGGTAGGAAGTATCAATCTTGTGAATATTGGTAAAATCTTTTTCAAAATGGATAAATATGGTTTAATTAGTATTTATCGTACTACATTAATATATCCTACAATGGGCTCAAGCCCTCTGTAGTTAAGGTCGATAACATAGTAATATGAGTCCATGGGCAGTTCTTTGCCCGACATTGAGCGGCCATCCCATACATTTTTAGGATCAAGACCCTTGGCATGATATACCAAACGCCCCCAGCGGTCATAAATATCAAGAACGGCATCGGGGAACAGGTCGATATTATCAATCTGCCAGACATCATTTTTGCCGTCTAATTTACTGGGAGTAATGGTGTTGGGTATATTAGCAAAATACCTTAAATAATTACACGAAAGTATAATTATGGTATCAGCGCCCATACATCCGTTGTTATCTGTAACCTTTACCCATAAAGTGTCATTATCAGCCCGTCGGCCGTCAATAACAATGTAATTGGTGGCATCGCCGGTTGACCATTCGTAAAACGAAGAGTTGCTTCCGGCATTAAGTGCCATCATTTCATTTCCGCATAAAGAAGTATCAGGCCCTAAATAGACGACAGGATTGGAATTAACTCTCAGATAGGCCGAATCGTAATCGCTGCAGCCATCAGTCCCTGTAATTCTTACCCATACATAGCCTTCTTCTTTGCCGGTATAGGTTGACCTTGTGCTGCCGTCGCTCCATAAATAATTCAATGGTGTATAATAATTGGTCTGGGCATTAAAAACCATGCTGTCGCCTGCACAGATACCCACCTCATCGCCTATGTCGGCAACAGGTGAGCCAATATTAACGAAAGCCTGAACAGGGTTTCCTGTGCAGTTGAACTCAGTCATCTCAGTAACCTGAATGTGATGAGAGCCCCTGCGGGTATCCCAGTGGACTACAATGGTATCATTTCCGTTGCCGGTAACAATAAACCCTCCCTGTACCTCCCAGATAAAGACTGAGCCGGAGTAACCTGTTACACCATAACTCTCCATGCTGCCGGTACAGGCGTATGGAAGCATCTGTCCGTACTCCAGCATGGAGTATATGGTAAACAATAGGGTTAATATGTTTAATCGACCAGTCAACAATTTGTTCTGAAATTATATTATTACCGCAACAAGTTTTTAGTAACCATCATTTTGCTTTCACAAATTTCCGGTTATATTCAAAAATTCAGGCACTAAAATATGTGTAATTAGAACCTGTAGTTGTTAGGTACATAGTAAATCGGGCCTGTTGCAGGAGCCGGGTTAACTATGAATACTACCTGAGTGTCAGTAAAAGCATAGCCATTAGCGCCACCTGACAGGTAATCTGACTTGTGGGATATTGCTGAAACAATACCATCACCTGTTACACCGGAAGCTGCAATAAGATGGTAAGTGTACCTTGTACGTAAGTTATTTTGAACGTTAAGTGCAACGGAGTTGAAATCAAAGTCATAATTCGGATTTGAACCGGTAAATCCTGCTGTAACACCCACCTGTCCTTTGGCAGCCAGTGTATAGTCATAAACATTGGATGAGTCAATTAATGCAGTTCTCACACCCGAAGCATTAATATTATCCTGTACCAGTGATATACGGAATGCATACGATGCCAGTGCAGCAGGAACAGCTTCAGTAATTGCCATGTTAATGGCCTGCGCAGGCTGGTTGCCGCATAAGCCGCTGGTAATATCAGCTGTTGTGAAACCTGCAGATGGTGGGTTAATAACCGTTACGTTCATTACAGTTGGGGTGGCATCAGCGCAACCGCCATAGGCAGCCGGCGATTCTTCAGCAACATTAATCACGTAGTTACCTGCCACAGGGTAAGTAATCTCAACGTAGTTGGCAGCACCAGGCTTGTTAAAGGTTGCAGCACTTCCCGGGTTGCTCGGGTTAGTCCAGTTCCATACAAAACCTGCAGTGAGCGTGCCGCTGGCAACATAGTTGGGGTGGTAAACCGGGTCGGGTAATGCATAGTAACCCATTGTGGTTCCGCCAGTTTTCAACGTTACATACTCAATGTTGGTAGGTGCTGTTAAATTAGCATCATACTGTGCGTACGGTGAAGGAGGATTCTGACCGAATACGCTTACGTTCAGAAGCATCGCTGCGGCAATGCCAAGAACAATTCTTAAAAAGTCAATCTTTTTCATTTTTAAAAAAATTAAATTAAACAAAAATTTAAATTATTATTCTATTGTTTACCTGTTGATTACGCCAACAGGCATATATGCAATTATTTGAATATATGCATTTCATAAATTATATCGTAAAACCATGGTAAGAGGTTTCAACTATTTGACAAATCAATATTTTTATGTTATAAATATTCATTTTAATAAGCTTCAGTAACAACTATTTGTTATGATCATTCGGGATATAGTATGAAGGGCCGGTTTCGGGCACTTTATGCATCCATATACTAAGTTCTGTTGGTGTTGTTGCTGTGCACCCTGCACCGTCAGTGTAATTGACACTTATCTGGTGCTGGCCGTATCCGTCCCATCTTATTTGTATAGTATTATCACCGCTGCCTCCGCCCGAAATTATGGTATGTGCAGCTGTCGGGTCAATATCTGAAACAACCCAGGTGTAATTAGTCATCCCGATTTCGGTAGAATATGTTAACACTGATCCCTGACAGGCATTATCCGTTCCGGTAATGGTTGGTACAGGCAAAGGATTCACCGTTACCGTTGAAAAATCGGTTATCTGAGCCGAACAACTGTATTCATTAGTAACAAGTACGTTATAAACAGTAGTTGATGCAGGAATAACATTTATTGTTATATCGCCGCCAGGGCCTGTGCTTACCGGTGCACCAACTGGATTATTATTGTCATTTCTCCTTAACTGAAGCGACAAACCTGGCATTGTGGAATAGACAATAATTCCTGCTGTTTCGCCTTCACATATTGAAGGGTCGCTCAATGTGTTATTGTCAGGTGGCAATGGATTGACGGTAACATCCATACTATCGGCTCTGGCTTCTGAGCCTGTTTCAATAACTTTCACTCTTCTGTTTCCGGCAGAAGTCCACTGAACAACTACCGAATCGAGTGTATTACTTCCTACAATTGTTCCTCCGCCAAGCGGCAATGACCAGACGTATGTATGGGTGCCTACTTTAGGTGTCCTGTAGGTAACAGTTTCATTATTACAAGCAGGTGAGGGTCCTGTAACAACAGGATTGGGGATATCAGTAATAGTAACGTAGTAATAATCAGTTGTAGTACTGCAGCCTCCCGTTGTGGCAGTTTCCGTGACTCTTACCCATCCTGTGCCGGCAGAAGTACCCCAGTGCATATCGAGCGTATTGTTTGTTAATAATCCATTATGAGTGGTTCCCGATGGACCACTGTATGACCATAGATATGTATGTCCTGAAACATTAGGCGTAGAGTATATAACATGGTCTTCATTAATTGCAGCGGTTGTATTTCCTGAAATAACCGGATTAGGTGATTCATTTAAAGTAATAGTAACCGATGTTGTAAAATCGCGTATGCCGGTGCTTCCCGTTGCATCCCTTACATATGATAAATTGAAAATATAATCACCCGGGCCGCCTGATGCCAGTGGTTCTATGGCATTTGAGACTACCAGTGTATAAGGTGTAACTGCTATATTGTTAATTGTAGTTTCATTAGCACCGTTAACCTTATATCTGATCGTCCATGGTGCTACTCCTGTAAGTTCAATAGTTATACTTGTTGAAGAGCCGTTGTCGCATATACTTGAATCGCCACTTGTAATAGTTGCAGTAGGCAGGCTTTCAACGCCAATCGTGAAATAGTGATTGCCGTCAACGGCAACAGCAGTATTTGTTTGAATAGTACCAGAATTTACGCCACCATCGTTAATAACATTTCCACGGTTTTCCCATGCCGATCCGTTCCATTCAACAATACGTAATTTTGTGCGGCTACCTGCATCAGGAGGTATAATACCACTTTGTGAATCCCATCTTATGCGAACGTAAGATGTTGTGCCGGCACCACCATTTATTCTCCAGTATTCATTATTACTTACAACATCAATAGGATTTACTTTACTGTTGGGGTCAAAACCATCGTTTCCGGGATTATGATTATAATATTGGGCTGTGTAATATCCGCCTGATGAAACTGAAGACACATAAAGATTTCCGTATCTTGAAGCGTCTCCAACAGGGAAATTAAAGTACGATCCTGCCAGTATGTTCTTTCTTAACGGGCCGTTTACAAATGAGCTACTTCCACCCCCTACTACTGCTGATGTGCTTGTGTTTGTAATAGTCAGCAGGTTTGTTGCATTAGTTGTAATAACCCCATTGGTAAGATAAAGATACTTGCTTACCGAAGCCTGACCGTTACCGCTAATTGTTAATCCGGTTGCATTGTCGATCTTAAGATTATAAAATTGTTCGGTGGTTGTGGCATTGGTAATTGTTAATGTCTGTGCCAGTGTGCCACTGAAATTCACTGTTCCAAGCCCGGGCACAAACCCTCCTGAAGCTGTGGCTATATTATCAGTCCAGTTACCAAGTATAGTGATGGTTTTATTAAATTTTGAATTGTCTAATGTGCCTCCGTCAATTGTAAGGTTTCCAAGTATTCTCAGATTTTCAGCACTGACATATTTAATCCCGTTGCCCGAAAAAATTACGTTCTGATAAGGCTTGTAATCATTACCCGGTTTAAGCGGCAAATAAGCTGCAGTGGCGCTATTATTATAGAAATTAATAGTGCTTGAAGAATTATTCATAAAATCATCATATTCGCCACCCGGAAATACAAATACTCCGTATGTACCAGGCACTGTGCTTGTAATATGCAGCGTACCTCCGCCTCCTATGTGTCCCAGATTGTGATACAAGGTTGTTCCGACAACAAGTGTTCCGTTAATATCAACTGAATATGCATTCTGGCTGTTGGCATCTATAGTAATGGTGTGGCCTGATAAAATAACTACGGGATTGCCCTGAGGATAAGATGGAGCTGGGCCCCCAGAACCGTCAGAATTTAAAGTCCATGCATTAGGGTCAGTCCAGTTACCTCCCGATGTGGTATTACGGCTGTAATATACTGGCAGGTCAACAAAATTAGGCTGGTCGCCTGCTGTATATTCACCGTCAATATAACTTACGCCTCCTGAGGGTAATATAGTAATAGTATTTGAAGAAGTATTAATTGTATTGTCACTTGGCTGATACAAAGGTGTCCATGTTGTCCCTAGATAACGGCCTGCAACAAAGGTATTTTCATCACCCTGAACATCGCCATCATCATAAAAATAGGTGTGCTCAACCACCGGATTGCTCATTCCGTCTGAAGTCACAAACCAGTAATAATCAAGCCGGTTAGCCGTACCACCGTTAAACAGAGCAGGATGTTTATAATTTACAGGCCTTACCGTTATGCTTCCTGCCGTGCCGTTTGAAGTAACGTTAAGCCTTGCAGGTGTATATTTTCCGCTCACGCCAACAGGAAAAGTAAAGTCGTGTGCCCCAGAAGGATAAAGCTTTCTTACTCCCTGGTCACTGATAACACCATTCAGTATAATCATGCTATTTACACCGGGAGTACCCCCAACTGTGGCATTTTCACCAAATGTCAATAGATAATCATCAATGTACAGATTGCCCACAGTAAAGGTAATCACTCCATTAACAGTTGAATTATCGGTCATATCAATGCCAATAGCATTATTCAATTCAACATTTCCGAAAACCCCGTTACCATCACCTGATATCTCCTGTTTTGCAGTACCACCAAGAATAATACCACCGGTTGATAACGGACTAACATGAATAGCCGAGTTATATATATCGCCAATAACTATAATATTATTACCACCATCATTTACAGTTCCTGAAGTTAATATTAAATCATTATTAATACGTATGTTACTGTTTGAAGCAAGTGTAAGGGTACCTGTTTTATTAATGACCAGATTGGCAAAGTTGGTGAGGTTTGCCCCGCTACCGGTAATAGTCTGTGCACCAGCGCCATTAAATGTAGTTGTCTGTGTGAGTGAACCAGGCTGATAACCACCAACAGAGACACCCGAACCGGCATTAATATTATTATTAACAAGGTTTCCTCCAACAGTTACATTAAGGCCATTGGCATGAAATTCAGAGTTGCCTTCAATAGTGAGGTTATTCAAAATTGTTAAAGGATATACACGTAAGTTGGCAATCTTTGTTGTTGAAGTAGCATCAATTACAAGATTCCATATCGGTGCTGACGAAACAAAATTAAAAGCTGTTCCTGCAGTCACTGCTGATGATCCCAACCTTACTGTTCCACCGCTTACCGAATAAGAAGACGGGTTAAGATATAGTTCATTATATAGAACATTATTAAAATTACGCGAGATAGTGAGGGTGCCACCTGACATGTTAAATGTACCATCATTTAAAATTTCAAACATAGCACGGGCGTTGGTAGCACTACGACCATCAATAATGACTGTTGAATTACCGCTTTGTGTATAACTAAGAGAACCTGTGCTGATAGTTGTTGGCCTGCGTACCTGGCCATTAACAAACAAATAACCATTATCCTGCACAATAATTTCCGGATTTCCACCCGAAGCATATTCTATATCATTGTTATAATTTTGTCCGTTAATACCAATATTAACGCTTCCGTTGTTTATTACCTCAAGCCGGCCGTTTAAAATGAGATCGCCAGAATTGTTGGTTGTGCCAATATTTACTATACCTTCATTTACTGAGAGTGCTGCTGTGGAGGGTATAGTAAATGCACTTGTTGTTGCCAGCGTCATGTTGAGCGATGAATTTGAAACCCTGAATGTACCGTTATTTAAAACAAGTGCGGTACCTGTTCCCTGTAAAGTAAGATTGTTTGCAGTGACATCGAGGATAGTATTTCGTGAACTTCCCTTGTCAACGTCGAGATAATTAAATTCATTGGTACCTGTGCCCGATATCACTTTATTATCATCTCCGGTAAAATATACATTGGTTACACGTGTTGTTGCGCCTCCGTACATATCAAATGTGCCGTTGTTATTTAAATTGCCGTAAATATAAAGGTTGTTAGTAGCATTAGTTGCTGTTGAAACATCAAAAACTGCGCCTGATGCAATATTTATATCGCCATATACATATATCGTCTGGGCAAAAGTATTATTCATAAACCTTAAAGTGCCACTATTTATGTATATATTGCTATCGACAGTAAGTGTTCTTGCTGCTGCTGAGTTAAGCTGTGCAATACCTGTACCCGTACTGCCAATTGTAAAATCGTCGTAAATATGCATATTTACATCGGGCATTGTAATATTGGCATTACCGGGTGATAATGTTAAATTATTGTAATAAGTAATACCCGAAGGTAAAGTAAATGCAGTTGCTCCTGTTGTATAATATTCCACTGTACCACCTCCGGCACTCAAAAAATTACCAAAATCGCCTGCCGGAAATTCGGCAGTTGCCGCTAAAGATGATATTTTTAACGTTCCTGTTCCTAAAATTTTGCTTTCGGGTAAAGCACCAAAATTATGGCCTGTGGTTGTGGTTAAATCGAGTGTTGATCCTGACCTTATTTCAAGACCGCCAACTGATATATTATTATAACCCGCAGGCACTGTAACAGTATGGTTATATGTACTTCCGTCGCCAATGACAACAGGATTTGATGCGCCGGGCAAAGAACCATCAACAGGACCTCCTACTGCAACAGATGACCATGTGTTTACATCGTTCCAGTCACCGTTTTGTCGGCTGTAAAATACTTTTACTGTGCCAAATGCCGATAATTCTCCTGCTGTGTAATCGCCATCCACTTCACTTATATTCCAGAAACGCACTTCATTGCTTGCATCAACCACCTGGGCTATATCATTTATGTAAGACCAGCTGTAAGGGCGGTAAACCCCGGGTATATAATTGGCTTCAGTGCCTCTGATGTCGGCATCAACATACCAGAAAGTATGAACAACTGAATTAGCTGGTACTCCACTGAAATCATCAGATGTAACTTTCCAGTAATAGTCAAGCGAATTTGAAGAAGTTACGAAATTCTGATAACGGGCAACCGGTTTAATATTTACAGTGCCCCATGAAGCAGGTGCGCTTGAAAACTGCAAACGTGCCGGTGTGTAGTCTGCACCCGTACCTAAGGGGAAAAGGAATGGCAAGGTTGATCCGAACTCCTTGCTGACACCCCCGTCACTCATGTTGCCGGCAGTTTGTATCATCTTTGTACTACTAAAAGCGGTACCGGTTCCTGTAAGCGCATCATAAACATTTGATGCCGAAGCAAATGTAAGTTTGTAAATCCCAATATTGAAGATATGATTACTTGCAAGGCGGAGATTTCCGTTAATCCGGTGGTCGGCTGTCATAGCCACCGACCCGCCTGTCTTGTTAATATTGAGGTTTCCGAAAGCACCGTTACCGTTACCGTTTAAAGTTTGCGCCGCATTGCCTGTAAGAGTTATACTGCCTGCAGCCTGACTGATATGTGTTCCCGAATTGGTAATATTACCGGAAACACTGATTGTACGGCCCATGTCCTGTAAATAGCAGGAATCATCTATAGCCAGATTATTTCTTATGGTCAGGTTTTGTGATATATTGGTGTTACTACGGTTCGTAATGGATAAATTATAAAGGCCGGTAGTAATGGTACCATTATTAGAAAATGTTTGTCCGCCTGTGCCATTGAATATGGTAGTGTTTGTACCCGGAGTGTATGTAGAACCGGCTGCTATAGAAAAATCGTGTCCAACAGTAACGTTTTGGTCGTTGGCATTGAATATTGCCTGATTGGTTAAGGAAAAATCGTTTAAAACAACCAATGGTTGTGCATTGACAGGAGAAGAAGTACCAGAACCTGCAAAATTACTTAAAGTTGATGAATATGTTGTTGTTGTTGAATTAATGATTAAATTCCAGAAAGGAGCAGTACTAGTGAAATTGGCATTACGGTTTTGTATTTCAATTCTTACTGTACCGCCGGTTACTGAAATATTTTCTGCCTTTGCTCCTATAACCAGACTGAAACCTAAAGCAATACCACCATCAGTTGCCTGATTTATTGTCAGGTTACCACCTGACATATTAAAGCTCATATCGGGCCATGTTAAAGAAAAACTGGGATGCTGATCACTACCATTTAAATTACCTGTAACAGTTACTGTACCACCTGACTGTGTATATGAACCTCGATGTGTACCTGTTGCGGTTGAAGTACGTATACACGGGGTGGTTAATGTTCCATCCTGTATATCAATTTCAGCTGTTTCACGCATTACTATTCCATGCTCATTGTTGATATTAAATACGCTGGACGGATTTGTCATTTTTATTTTACCATATAATACAAAAGAGTTTGAAGTTCCTCCACTGGCATGGGTAGTATGTGTAACATTGGCACCGTCAACCCATAAGCAGGCATCTTCATCAACATGGTAATTTAAATCCTGCGCAGGATCTGTTTCTTCAGCAAGAGAAGGCACTGTAATATTTGTCCCCAGTCTTAATGTACCACCCATTAAACCTAATGCATTTAAATTGTTTATATCAGGAGGACCCGGAGCGGGTGTAACACCCATTAGATTATTTCTTCCAAATAAGTAAAACAAATTGGGTGCTGTAGCATCAATATTTAAAATATATGTTTGAGTTTTACCTTTATCAATTTCAATTCTGTAAAACCTTGTATAACCATTAATTAATAAATCCTGGTCAGAAGTAGTATTATCGAATACAACATTAACTCTGTGATTAGGATAATTAAAATAATCAGCTGCTGCAAGATTTGTAAAATAGGCTTCACCATTATTGGTAAAATTTCCTTTTATGGTAAACCTGTGGGCATCATTATCACCTGTTCCAAGATTTCCTGTACCAAGAGTAATTCTACCGTTGAATTCTATATCTACATTACCATAAACAATTATATTGAGCTCTGTTGTTGATGTATTGTCATTAATTCGAAATGTTCCCTGTTGTATGGTTAAATTTCCATTAACAGTTAGATTTCCCAGAACAGTTCCAATAATTCCCGTAGCGGAAAGGTTAAAAATAAGATTATTATAGGTATATTGACTAAGTGTAAAATTAGCTGTATTATAATATTCTACTGTTCCTCCATCGGCACTGACAAAATCGGTGAATGACCCTCCGGGGAATGTTGCTGTTTGTAATCGCAATAACCCTTTGCCCCTCACATCGCCAAAGTTATGGCCGGTGGTTGAGCCTATATCGAGTGTACCGCCCTCATTTATCTGAAGTGACAACACAGAACGGGCTACAGATGTGAATACAGTACGCCCGTTGAGAATAACTACCCTGTCCATTGATCCGGGCACGGCAGGGTCAACGGATAAGGTGCCTGAGGGATCGGTAGTCCATGTAAGCGCTGTGCCCCAGTCGCCCGACTGGTAACTGTAATAAGTTTTAGGCCCCTCACGTGCTGTCCATTGGCCTGCTATAACATTTGTCCCTGTTACAGTCATCGGGTTTACCCCGGGGCCGCTGGTTGACGCCGGTAAAGTCCATGTACCTCCGCTGTAAATATATGGTTGATAGGAAGACTGGTCGCCGCCTGCCCCTACTTCATCAGGATTGATATATGTCATCCGAAGATCGGCATTAATAGCTGAGAGATTGGTTGTGCTTACATCCCAGTATTTCTGTAAGTCGGTGCTGTTGGCTGCCGGAGGGCCTGGAGCTGTTCCATCAGCGGCTCGTACTGAAATACTTCCTGTACCTGTAACGGTTGCTGTAAGTGAGGTGATCTCAAATGGAGTGTACCGGCTATCGGTGCCAACAGGGTAAACCATGACAAAATTAGCAGCACTTGTGCCCTGCCTGATAAGGCTACCAGTACCATCACATACAATCATGTGAGTATTGTCAAACGAACCTGTAATTGAACCGGTGGCTGCAACGGTAAGGTTATAGTTTGAAGAACCTAAACTTAAATTACCATCGGTAAGGCTTAATATGTTATTAACGGTGACATTTCCTGACATCGTTTTTGTTCCGCCGCCTGAAATGATGAGATTATAATAAGTTAATGCGGCAACATTCTGACCTCCTGAACCATTATAATTTACTGTTCCTGTACCCGCTGTAAATGTACCTCCTGTGCCTGATACAGACCCTTGTAAATTTAAAGTGCTTGATCCACCGTTTAATGTGCCATTGGTTCTTGTCCATGTACCGGTAACAGTATGATTTAAACTAGTACCCAGATTAAGTGTTCCACCTGCACCATTTATAGTTAAATTACCCATACTAACATTACCTGTAAAAGTTGCAGTACCACCGGTCTTTGTCATTGAAACTGTACCTGTGGTAGTGAAGCCCGCTATGTCTTGTGTTCCTGTGTTTGCTATTGTAATATTTGAACTGCCAGCATTAAATGTTCCTCCGTTATTAACAAAATTACCACCAAAAGTTAAACTGTTATTATTTGTGTTTAGTGTAGCTCCTGAATTTATAGTTAAAGGAACATTTAAATTAAAAGTTTTATTGCCATTTAAAGTTATATCGCCTGTATTATTAATCACCACGCCCCCAGTAGCTGCAAAAGTAGCCAGCCATTCTGGTCCGGCATTCCGGTCAGTAGCAGTATTATACTGCAGTGTTGCATTAGCTCCATAGGTTGGGGCAGCAGAAGCTGTTGCAGTGCCTTCAACAGAGAAAATATTATTAACTGCAACATTTGCTGTTGCAATTGTTTTAACCCCTGAACCTGAAATAGTGAGGTTATAATAGGTGTAATTACCAACGGTTTGAGCACCTGCATTGTTGTAATTCACAGTTCCTGAAGTTGGAGCTGTTGCACCACCACCGGCTGCACTGGTGATACCACCACCTGTAATTGTGCCACCAACATTCAATGTACCATTACCTGTAAACAATATGTAAGTCCGAACATTTGTAGAATTCAATGTAACATTGCCATCTACAGTTACTGTTCCTGTTGAAATTCTTATATAAGCATCTCGCGAATCACCATTTGAATTAGAAGATACAGAACCGGTTCTGAAAATACCTGCATCAACTAATACAGATTTTTCATCATTGTTACTATTGGAATTTAAATAAGTCTGTCCTGTAACTGTTAATGACACACCTGGATTAAACTGCACGTACGAATCATTATTTCCGCCATCAATTCTTAATGAGCCAATGCTGTTTGGCACATTGGCAGTAATGGTTACTGTGTTTCCATTTAAAATATTTACCGTTCCTGCACCTGCCGAAGCTCCGGGATAATCGCCCGGTGCACAGTTTTGCCATGCTCCTCCTGTATATACCTGCCATGTAGTATTAGCATTCCAGTTGCCGGTAGCGCGAGTCTGATAATCTCCGTTCACCTGGCACAATAAGTTTAAGGCTATCATGTGAAATAAAGCTGCAACTATGAGTATTTTTACCTGCCAGGTAAAATGACTTTTGATTAGAGAAAATAGAAATATTATACTATTCGGGATTCCGGATATGTTGAACCAGCGTGTGTAATTCATTCTAAGTTCAATATTTACTGATGTTTGTAAATCAATATATCCTAAATACGTGGGTTTTATCTTAAAGTTACTAAAATTAGATGACTTGTTCAATTAATAGGATGAAAATCATATAAAATGATATTAATACACTTTATTAAGTAAGATAATAAATGATTTATTAAGTCACATAATACGTAACAACGTTTTGGATATTAAAGAGCAGATAATCAAATGTTTAAGTTGTTGATAAATCGGTAAACAATAACTTATCTAAACAGGTGATGCTTCATCACCTCATGCCTTCATCACTTGTTTTATTCATTTATACATTTTAAGGTAAAACTATTTATATATCTTATTTTCTTTCAGATATCCGTCGGCGACCACAGTGAGTTTTATCGTTTCTTTATTTACTGCCATGGCAGGCAATAATACGGCCGGAACCATGTGTTTGCCGTTATTAACCGAAAGGTTTAGTTTGTCGAATTTCTCGCCTGAGGCCATCTGCATGGCAAAATCAGCAGCTTTTGTTGCAATTGCCTCAATAGGCTTATATACTGTCATAGTCTGAAACCCTGATACTATTCTCTGGCAGGCTAATAAATCTGCATCCTGCCCTGCAAGGTACACCTTACCGTCCAGATTCATTTCCTTTAATGCTTTGGTAACTCCGGTTGCCAGATTATCATTGGCAGCAATCACAGCATCGACCGTCCTGTTTTGTTCCAGACATTTTTTCATCAGCCTGTAACCTTCCTCTTCAGCCCATGAATCAGCAAACTGGTCGAAAACAATCCGGATATCGCCCCTTTCGACGAGAGGCTGCAAAATGTTCATTTGTCCTATTTTAAGCATAAATGAATTGTTATCTGTCACTGCTCCCCCAATGAGAGCATAATTCCCCCTGGGGCAAACCTTGGTCAGGTAATCAGCCTGTAAAGCGCCTACTTCCACATTATCAAAAGAGATATACAAATCGAGCCTGCAGTTTCTTATAAGCCGGTCATATGACAATACCCTGACTTTATATTTATGAGCCAGAGCAACAATTTTTGCTGCGTCGTTCAGATCAACCGGAATAATGACAAGAGCATCAATACCCTGATCAAGTAATTTTTGTGCCTGTTCAAACTGCAGGCGGGGATTACTATTGGCTACTTCTACCATTACTTCACCCCCCAGCTCGTTGATTCGTGCAACAAATAAATCTTTATCCCGCTGCCAGCGTTCTACTTCATAATTATCCATCAGCAGCCCGATGGTCGTTTTCTCTTTACATCCATAAAAAAGAAATAAGGCCAGCATGGATGACAACAGTAAAATCGGTTTTATTTTCATAACGATGGTTTTTAAGGTTGAATAGAGTAAAATATTTTATAAAAGTTACGAAATATTAGCGATAAAGTCAATAGTGATTCCGTTTTGTTGTTTCATCCGGGAAAATGACTTAATTTTCGGAAAACAAAAATAAGCAGATGAAGAAACTGAAAATGGGCATGGTGGGTGGTGGTACCGGTTCATTTATTGGCAAAGTACATCTTATGGCAGCTTCACTCGACAACCAGATTGAACTGGTCTGCGGCGCTTTTAGCAAGGATCCGCAGAAATCATTGAGATCGGGCTTGGAAATTGGGTTAGGCGAGGAGAGGATATATTCAAGTTATGATGAAATGATTGAAAAAGAACGCAGCTTGCCTGAAAAAGTACGAATGGATTTTATCAGTATCGTCACTCCCAATAACACCCATTTTGAACCTGCACGTCTGGCGCTTGAAAAAGGATTTCATGTGGTTTGTGACAAGCCGCTTGCATTTTCGCTTGAAGAAGCTGCCAAACTAAAAAAGTTGGTTAACCGTACCGGAAAACTGTTAGCTGTAACATATACTTACACAGGATATCCTATGATTAAAGAGGCCCGGCATATAATTCAATCAGGCAGGCTTGGCAAAATAAGAAAAATACTGGTTGAATATTTACAAGGCTGGCTTTCAGAAGCAATTGAAAACACCGGTAATAAACAGGCACAATGGCGGACCGACCCGTTGCAGGCAGGAAAAAGCTGCACCATGGGCGACATAGGGATACATGCTGCTAACCTGGCAGAATATGTAACCGCCCAGGCTATTTCACACCTCTGTTCTGATGTGGCAACTTTTGTACCTGGTCGTAAACTTGACGATGACGGAAGCATACTCTTGCGCTTTAACGGCGGAGCCCGTGGTGTGTTAACTGCGAGCCAAATATGCACAGGCGAGGAAAATGCTCTTAAAATTCAGGTGTATGGCGAAAAAGGAGGGCTCGAATGGCACCAGATGGAACCTAATTCACTGATTTTGAAATGGCCCAACCGACCCAAAGAAATCCTGAGGACTGGTACCAGCTATGTTTCAGAGGCTGCATCGGTGCATACAAGGCTTCCGGCCGGACATCCCGAAGGCTATATCGAGGCATTTGCAAATATTTACCGCAATTTTGCACTCGCTGTTAAACGTCTTAAAGAAGGTAAACCAATCAACCCGTTATTCGACTTTCCGGGTATTGAAGAAGGTGTGCGGGGCATGCTTTTTATTGAAAAAGCAATTGAATCATCACAGCGTGATGAAAAATGGGTGAAGATGGATGATGAAAAATAAAAGATATTGTATAACAGATATCAGAAGCCATCCAT